>CALLLY010000469.1 GCA_938008205.1 uncultured Granulosicoccaceae bacterium | reverse complement strand
CTGAGCGTTACGCTTTTTGAAGATGCAGGAACCGTAGTCGGGCTCACCATCATCGTTCATATCGATACCGTGGATCTTTGAAGCCACTTCCAGATAATCTTCCCAGGTAACCGGAGGATCAATACCCTCTTTCTCAAGAATATCGGTGCGGTAGTAAACCATTTGAAAGTCACCATCGACCATCAACAGTTTGGTCTTGCCCCCAATTTTCTGTCCGAACTCGCGGAAGTAAGGTGCGATATCGTCAAGTTTGATTTTGTCATCTTTAGCGATGTACGGATCAAGATCTTCGAGCAGACCGGCAGCATCCAGTTCAACACCCCACCCTGCGGCAAAAACACCAACGTCAATTGAATTGGTTCCGGTTGCCCAGTCATTCTGGATCTTCGGGAAGATTTCAGCAAACGGCACTTCGGTGACGACAATCTTTGCGCCGGTCATTTCCTCGAAATCTTTACCGCGTTCAATGAGCGGGCCTGCGATAACATAGCCCGGCCGTGTGAGCACATTGACTGTGACGCCACTAAAGTCCTGTGCCACAGTGCTTCCTGCAAGAGCGGCTGTGCCCAGAATCGCTGCTGATAGAATGGTTCTTACAGACATATTTTTCCTCCGAAATATTATGTTGTGCCAGTCTGTCTACTCGACTAACTGTGGAAGAGAGTAACCGGACTGTGCCGAAAATTCCACTATCACCTCAGGCGATGGTAGTGCTGTAGAGACGTTGCATTAGCTACGTCGACGAGGTAATTTCGTCAGTTAAGGCAATTGCGGGGATGAAATGGAAACAGGCCTGAGATCACGACCGATTCTGGTCACGGGTGCCAGCGGCGGCATAGGTGCTGCAACCGTCAGGTTACTGATGAAAGAGGGCGCAAATGTCATCGCTGCGGGTCGAAACCTGGAAGTACTCTCCGAACTTGCATCTGATACCGGCTGCAATACTCTGACATTCGACCTCACATCAGAAGATGAAATCAGATCTGCAATTGCCGAACTCGATATTTATGGTGTTGTGAATTGCGGTGGATGGGGTGGTGAGATCGCAACACCTATGGACACTGACATTGGTGTGTTCGACAAAGTCATCGATATTAATGCCAGGGGAACCCTGCTGGTCACCAAATACGCTTCGCAACGTATGATTGAAGCAGGCAAAGGCGGTGCGATTGTCAATGTATCGAGTCAGGCCTCGCTGGTTGGACTGGCCGGCCATATTTCATACGCTTCATCAAAAGGCGCTGTAGACGCAATGACCCGTGTATCTGCGCTGGAGCTTGGCAAACACAATATTCGCGTAAACGCCGTAAACCCTACTGTGGTGATGACTCCGATGTCACAATGGTATTGGGGACGCGAAGATATCGGCGGTCCGTTTCTTGAAACCATGCCCCTGCAAAAGTGGGCGACCGAGGAAGACTGCGCAGGCCCTATAGTATTCCTGCTGTCAGACGCTGCAGCCATGATCTCAGGTGTGTGTTTACCAATCGACGGCGGATACACATCGGTCTAACCGGCAATAATCTGTTTGACACACGTGATTAGCCCATCTGCACTTGCAGCAAGACGATCCCTTCAGAAGGAAACAGTCGACGAGGATCTTTCACTGGCTGACGAACGCCGCCAGTGGGAAGCGTACTCACATCAACTGAAGATTAACGAAAGTGTTGTTGCCGTCCCGGAACAAATTTCAGGGGTAAACTGCCTATGGCTGTGCCCACAGGACAAAACGCTTTCAACCACAGTTCTCTACGCTCATGGAGGCGGCTTCACTGCAGGTTCAAGCATCACACACAGAGCGTTTTGCGCCGAGCTTGCCGCTGCTACCGATGCGAATGTCTTACTGATCGACTATCGATTATTGCCTGAATCTGCATTGTCAGCTCCCAGTGACGATTTTCTGTCCGTGTACTCTGGCCTGTATCACTCATCACACTACAACAATACCCCGGTGTTTTTTGCAGGCGACAGTTCCGGTGGGGCACTCGCCATTTCATCGTTAACTCGCATAAGAGATAACAGTGACCAGCTCCCTCAGGGTTGCTTTGTTTTTTCCGGTGCATTTGATGCGACTCTCTCAAGCAACAGTATGAAAAGGAATGACAAATCAGACCCGATACTCTCGCATGCCGTGTTACAGCACTGGCAATCACACTTCAGTAAAGATTTTGACTTTAGCCACCCGTTCATCTCGCCACTATACGCCAGCCTCACTGATCTACCACCGGTACTGCTATTGGCAGGGGAACTTGAAGTCTGGCTCGACGACACAACACGCATGTATCACGCTCTTAGAGAAGCAGGCTCCTCCTGCGAGATAAGTATCTATGACGGAATGTGGCACGTATGGCCGATGGTAGCGAATATTCCTGAAACAAATAGCGCCTTTGATCAGGTTTGCAAATTTATGATTGAAAACAGCTCGATTGAAGGAAGTACTGACTCACTACACGATATAAACCGATCGAAATCCTGATATACAACGCACAGCAATGTGCGCTCACAATTTCAATTTCAAACCCTCATGACTACCCACAAAACCCAGCTTTCTATAGAATCGGATTGCATCGGGCCTGGTTTTATCGCTGGTCAATTGCACCATGCCGCAGCCCCGCGCCCGTGCCCGCTGAATGGCTTCAGTGACTAACTGCTGCCCCACTCCACTTCCCCGAAATTCCGACTTAACACGAACGCTTTCGATGAGTCCTCTGGCAGTACCAAGGTGAGTCAGGTATTGAATGATTGTCAACTGCAGCATACCAACGATTACTTCATCCAGCACCGCCACAATCAGCTCGTTATTCAAATCCTGGCTAATCTGTTCGAAAGCTTTTAGATAATTCTTATCGAGTGGCAGCGACGCATTCTCACGCGTCGCTCCCAGCTCGTCATCCGACAACATTTCCACAAGTGATTCAAGATCTTCTGAAACTGCATCACGAAAACTGATCTGAGAACCATATCGCTTAACCATGACTTACTGCAACTAGTGAATCCAGCCACGCGCAGTAGCGGTACGTGCCACAAACAGCAACGCACACGCAATAAAAATTGCAACAAGCGGCATAACAATCGCCATGGAACCCATGACACTGATGGCGTCAGACAAAAAGAAGATATAAGCGGTCTGACACAACGTACCAATGAGTGAAATAGCAAGCAACCAGACAGCCCAGCGTTTTTTCAGTAACAAACCAACACAGCCAAGCAACCCGCCAAAAACCTCCAGTGCAAAGACAATATTCACCCAGGCAGG
>CALLLY010000468.1 GCA_938008205.1 uncultured Granulosicoccaceae bacterium | reverse complement strand
AATTTGCGCCGATATCCGACGAAAGTTTGGTGTCGGGAAATCCAGCGGCAGAACTTATTACAACACTATTCAGTGTGGTCGTGGCCCAGCGAACACTGCGGCCGATGAAAAAGTATGTCCCGGAATTCCTGCAACTACTGGCCGTAACTACAGCGGGCCTCGTTGTCAGGAACAGGGTGCATCCTGGAATCTGGATAAACTATATGGTGGTTCGGAACCGGAACCGGAACCGGAACCAGAACCGGAATCGGCCTCCCTATCCAACCCACTCTGTCCTGATCCGGATGGTGATGGTTATGGATACTTTAACGGCGCATCATGTCGTGTCGATGGAGAGCCTATTGTGCTTGAAGACAACAGTCCGATTCTCTCCAGCGACGTGTGTATTGACTATGATGGAGATGGCTGGGGTTATGCTAATTGCAGTTCATGTCGCGTAGGCCAGAGTGACAGCACGCAGCCAGCAGCTAATGAACCAGTGGTAGTGGATAACAGTTGTGTTGATCCTGATGGTGACGGGTATGGTTATGCCAACGGTCAGTCCTGCCGCACTGATGGACAGCCTATCGTTACTGTAGACAATACCTTCCCGGTGTTGAGTGCAGACATCTGCATTGATGAGGATGGAGACGGTTGGGGTTATGCCAATGGCAGTTCATGTCGTGTAGGTCAGAGTGACAATACGCAGCCAGTAGCTAATGGACCAGTGGCAGCGGATAACAGTTGTGTTGACCCTGACGGGGACGGGTATGGCTATGCCAACGGCCAGTCATGCCGCACTGACGGACAGTCAATGATAACGGCAGACAACACTTTTCCACTGCTCAGTGCAGACATCTGCATTGATGAGGATGGAGACGGTTGGGGTTATGCCAATGGCAGTTCATGTCGTGTAGGTCAGAGTGACACCACGCAGCCGGCAGGTAACGACCCAGTGGCAGTGGATAACAGTTGTGTTGATCCGGATGGTGACGGGTATGGTTATGCCAACGGCCAGTCATGCCGCACTGATGGACAGCCTATCGTTACCATAGACCATACTATCCCGGCGTTGAGTGCAGACATCTGCATTGATGAGGACGGAGACGGCTGGGGTTTTGCCAATGGCAGTTCATGCCGTGTAGGCCAGAGTGACAACACGCAGCCAGCAGGTAATGAACCAGTGGCAGCGGATAACAGTTGTTTTGATCCGGATGGTGACGGGTATGGTTATGCCAAAGGCCAGTCATGCCGCACTGATGGCCAGCCTATCGTTACGGTAGACAATTCTTTCCCGGTGTTGAGTGCAGACATCTGCATTGATGAAGACGGAGATGGCTGGGGTTATGCCAATGGTCAGTCCTGCAGGGTGGCACCCTTTAACAACACGGCAGCTGATAGTTGTCAGGTACTGGCAACCGGGTTTGATCCGTTTAAAGACTTATTGGTTTTGCATCATGACTTCGGACGAGATCCGGACGACGCGCATGCTGCAGTTGCTAACAAAGTGCTGATAGATCACTTTGGTGTAAGTCAGGTTTGGGTTGTCAGTGGCACTAACTCTTTGTGGCACAACAATTACCTGGCGGGTACAGATGCACTAATGAACCAGGTGTTCGGTGACGGCGGATGGGTGAAGGCCAACATTCTCGATACGGGTAACTGGCAGAACGCTATTGCTGCCAGCGCGAACCGATGGCAGCAGGCGTTAGCAGCTGGTTCAAATATCTGGGTAGCAGAAGCTGGTACCAGTGATTTTACGCGTAACGTGGTCGCAGCAGTAAAAGATTCTCAGGACGATTGTGTTGTCAGACAGCGTATCCATGTAGTTCAGCATTCGGCTACCAACGAACTTAACACCGGCCGTAACATAGCCGAGAATCGTAACGGTGATCTGGACTATGTACAGAACAATGCCAGCTATATAAAAATCGAAGATGGTAACCTGACAAATAGTACTGCGGACCTTCACCATGAGCACAACACGCTGACCGCTAACGCCGGTTTTGTTAACAGTGCTCTGGCCAGTCGCTGGAGCAGTGAGTGGCAGGCCGCATTTGATTATCTGACTCCAGGTATCAATGACTCAACGGGTAAACTGGATTTTTCGGATACCGTTGAATTGCTTCACATACTTAACGTACCGCTCACCGATGTTGCTAACCCGGATGACTTTGCTTCACGTTACTTTTGAATAGCAATTGAAAAAGTAAGAGTGGCTTGGAGCTTATCCCAGAACCAGGGTCGTAGCGAGGTTGTAAGATTTCAGGTCAGGTATTTCGATCGATAGAGGCCAATAGTCTTCTTTAACGATAGGAATCAGAAATAGCTGGCCGAAATATCGCGACCGTAGTAGATCCTGATTCTCGGAAAGGTCCTAGTAGCGTTTGCCGCTTTTGTCCTCTGCACCTTCATAAAGTACGCGGCGTTTAATCTCTGCATCTTGTTTGCACAGCTCAAAGTCAGAATCCAGTAACCGCCCCAGCGGCGGTTGCGCGATTTTAAAGTGATTGTAGTTATCAACTCCGCTAACCAGTGCGACTAACGATTTGTCGCCGGTGCGCTGTTTCATAGACGGTTTTATATACCGAATTGCTGTTCCCACACGTCTATAGTTTGCCTGATTAGGGCCTGATGAATGGAACAGGTGACCATGGTGCAGTGATGCCTGCCCGGCCTTAAGCTCTACTGCGACACCGTCGCCTTCAGCAACAACAACAGCAATCTCCTGACCTCTGGACAGCAAATTGTTTTTATCGAAGGTATCTTCATGTGGCACCTGAAGTTGTTTGCGCGTACCCGGTACAAATTGCATGCAGCCACTTTCAACGGTTGCTGCTGACAGCGCCACCCAGCCGGTAGTCTCCTCGGCGTTGTCCAGGCCCCACTAGGTCAGGTCCTGGTGCCAACTGACAATATGGGAGGTCTTTGGTTCTTTAATGAAGAGTGCCGCACTCCAAACCATCAGGTCTGGCCCAAGCACCTGTTGTGCCGCATTAACCAGGGTCGGGTTGCGTATTAGATTGTCAAAAGATGGCAGCAGCCGGTCCGGATAAGAGCGCAGCAGAGCGAGTTTTTCTGCGTCATTGGCGAGCTCGGCTTCTGCAGTTTGTAAGTCCTGTAAAACCGTGTTTGCTTCCTGGGCACTCAGGACATTGATTGGAAAAACAAATCCATCGTTAGCGTAAATATTCGCAATGGAGTTTTCTGACGGTGACATGGTCTTTCCGGTAGTGGCAATAGATTACCGTTACTTTGGATAAGGACGAAGTCCGAGAAGTATCTCTGCTTGTTCGCTCAGTGGTTGAGCGATGGATTCTTCATCTGTGTATTGGGCGAGGTTCTCAATCACATGCTGGTACACCGCCTCTCTACTCTGGCTGGTATCAATTTCAATGCATTTATTTTTGCTTTTGAAGTGTTCTACTGTTGGAAGTGTTTCCGCTTTATAGGTTTCGAACCTGAGTTTCATGCTTTGTATGTTGTCGTCGCTTCTTCCAGAGTACTTTGCACGGCTTAATATCCGCTGCTCGAGCACATCATAAGGGCATTCAAAGTAAAGCATGGTAGGAAGTTCGGCGCTCTGTCCGAAAATATCGAACCAGCCTTCCATGTTTTTTAATGATCTCGGGAATCCATCAAGCAGAAAATTGCGTTTGCCGGTCAGGCGCGTTTGCCTTTCCATGACCTCTTTCAGCAGAGTGACAAAAATATCGTTTGGCACCAATTCTCCCGCGGTCATATGTTTTTCGATCACCGTCGCCTTTGGACCGCCTGCTTCCAGTTCTGCTCTCAGCAGATCACCGGTAGACAGGTGCACCCAGCCGAGCTGAATCTCGGCCAGCTCGCACATTGTGCCTTTGCCACTGCCTGGGCCGCCGATCACAAACACAACATTGGGTGAAGGGCACGGCAGGCGTGGATCAAAGTGATGAATCTCGAACTTTGGTGGTGGTGGCACGCCCTTTTTATAAACATGCCATTGCCGGTCGGTGGGCGGCAGCTCGTCTTCGCAGGTATTGTCGTAAGCGAGATGTCCGTCCAGCCTGCAAATGCGCCAGGATTTGTAGCTGTTTGAGTATGATAATGCAGGACTTCTGGCCGATTTTCCGTCAGCACGATCCCACGCCATTCGCCCGTTCCAATAGCCGGGACTGGATAATGTGCCGGATTCAGATTTTTGTGGTGGTGCTGTGGAAGGGACGAACAGTCCGTTTACGTCAGTAATACCTGCTCCCGATACTTCAATGAAAAGCGTATTTGGCGGAGCTGCACTATCGTCTGTCATTGTATTGCTTGCATAGGGATATGTGACGATATCCTAAGGGTTTTGATGATCTGTGTCGCTGGCATTATGGAAAAATAGTACCCATATAGTGGCTGTTGAGAGGCGCGCGTTATTGTCGAGGTATTTGCTCAGGTCTCAACAGCTTCACCTAACTCGAAGATTAAGAATATGTTCCAGCACTGGATAAAAAATCTGCAAAACGGCGGTGGGAAACAAACCGAGCCTGATCAATACTGGCTAGAACGGTTAACTGCCTTGCTTCTGGTGGAAATTGCCCGCGCTGACACCAGCATTGGTGAGCCAGAGGTCGACACTATAAGCCGTGCAATTAAGGCGTCCAGCAAGTCGATCACGGAGCTCGAAGTAGATGAAATTGTTGCCACTGCCAGGCTGGATGCCGAGTCCAGTATTTCTTTTCATGAACATGTACGCGAAATTAACAAAGGATTTACACGCGGTCAGAAACTATTGTTGATTGAGCAGATGTGGCGAGTGGCCTATGCCGACGGGGATTTGGATAAATACGAGGAGTATACGATTCGTAAGCTGGCAGATCTGTTGTTTGTAGAACATCAGGAATTTATTAAAGCCAAGCTACGAGTTGTTGAAGGCTAATTTCTGCAGGTTGGGAGACCGATGGATTTTCAATTACAAAACAAAGTTGCACTGGTTACCGGCGGTAGCCGGGGTATCGGCCGGTCCATCGCTCTGACCCTTGCCGAACACGGAATGACACTGGCGATTTGCGGGCGCAACCGCGAGAGCCTTGAGCAGACGGCACAGGAAATTAACTTGCACGGAGTGATCTGTCATACCTATCAGGCAGATGTCAGCCGTGAAGATGATGTTAGTGACCTGGTGAAAAGTGTGGCTGCTGACGCTGGCACTATTGATGTGCTCGTGAATAATGCAGTGACATCCACCAGCGCCAAATTTGACGATCTAACCGATGATGAATTTCGATATCACATCGATGTGAAGCTGATGGCCTATATCCGGATTGCCAGGCTGGTGTACCCGTATATGAAGCGCAGCGGGTGGGGAAGGATTGTCAATGTGGGAGGCATGACGGCGCGAATTGTAGCGCCATTGAGAATGACTAACGGCGTAGTGAATGCCGGGGTTTCAAATTTCACCAAGCAATTCTCAGGGTACGCTGCCGAGTCCGGTGTGACAGTTAACTGCGTACACCCTGGCTACACCGCAACTGAGCGTGTACAGCAGATATTTGAACGTGAAGCGCTGGAAGCAGGGGAAGAAGTCGCGCAGGTAATCGCCAGACGCACCGCCGATATACCGCTGGGTAAGCTGATTCAGCCACAGGACATCGCTGCTGCTGCGCTATTCTTCTGTTCACCCATGGCAGACATGATCACCGGACAATGCATTGCTGTCGACGGTGGCTCTGGCACTGCCATATCTTATTAGTGTCGTGGAGTTTTTTTTGAAGCATTTTTCTTTTGCAATCGGTTTGGCCGTATTGGTTTGCACAGGCGGCTGTAGTAACTCCGGTAATGATCCAGCCGTTGCTACTGATAGTGAGTTGTCCGCTAATGCGGCGTCTGTGATCGAACAAACCATCACAACACTCGATGGCGATTCCAGCTTCAGCAATCGCTTCGATCATGTTCTTATTACAGAATCCAGTGGTCTGCAACGCTCTCAACAACTTGATGGTGTGTATTTCACACACAACGACAGTGGCGGTGACGCGGTCCTGTTTGTCACAGATGCAATGGGGCACGATTTGGGTACTGTCACGTTACCCGGAGTTGCACCGGTAGACTGGGAAGCCATTGCAGGGGTCAGATTGAATGGACAAGCCTCATTGGTTATCGCAGACATTGGCGATAATAATCAAAGCCGTGGGGATGTTAATTTTGTCGTTGTAGCAGAACCTGATCTTCAGAATCTGCCATTCGGATTTAACATTAGTAGTGATTCTCATCTCATATCGGTCAGTTATGCTGATGGTTTGTCTTACGATGCCGAGGCTGTTTTTGTCGATGGCGATAACGATACGGTTGTGGTTTTCACTAAAAACTTCACGGATACGACTCAGCAGGCCATGTGGAAGGGTTCTTTGGCCACTGGATTGTCCGACGGCCAGTTAGTGCTGGAATATCGCGGACTCGTATTGCTGTCAGACGATCCGCGTTCAAACGCCATTACCGATATCGATATTCATCCCAACGGTCGGGAGCTGGCTATGCTCACTTATGGTCCGTTTGCAACCGGCAGGATTCATATCTGGCAGGCAGATGCTGGCGAAGGTACAGCAGATGCACTGTTACGGGCGGCTGATCAGATTATTTCAGTACCGTTAATCAGTGCCAATATTCAGGCTGAAGCAGTCAGCTACAGCCCGGATGGTAACTACATTCTGGTCGGTGCCGAGGCGATATCGTCAAGCACGCTGACAGTAATTCCACGCAGGTAGTTGGCAATTTTCCGATTATTGTGGAATCGATGAGCCGGTGATTAATTGAGGCAGGTTTTAGCAATTCGTAACAACGGTTAAAAGTATTATCTGCCACTATCGCTGTGGTAAAAACGGCACTTGCGCCATCTATTTGTACCAGTGATTCCCAAGATTTATGCTGACTATAATAATCCCGGCCTGCAATGAAGAGTCTGTGATAACGGATTGCTTGCGGAGCCTGCAAAAGCAGAACTTCAAGTCTCCCGTTGAAGTGATAGTTTCAGCGAACAGTTGTACGGATAACACCGTCGGTGTTTGTCAGACTTTTAAGTCAGCGTTAATCCAGCAGGGATACGATTTTAGTGTATTAGACACCAATAGCAGCAGTAAAAACGAATCGTTGAACATTGCGGATAGTCATGCCATGTACCCCGCCCGCTTGTATCTTGATGCAGATGTAAAATGTAGTCCTGGCTTGATTGAACAGGCGCTACAGTTGCTGAATGATCCGGAGCCAGTGTATTTCAGTGGTTCGTTGTCTATTCCGCAAGGAAACTCATTTTTCAGTAACGCCTATGGAAGGATCTGGCTAACGATGCCGTACATCAGGGATGCGGTAACCGGAATAGGATGCTATGGAGTCAATGCTCGCGGACGAAAAATGTGGGATAAATTTCCATCGCTGCATTCAGATGACAAGTTTGTTCGAATGCTTTTTTCGAAAGAGCAACGAAAAAAAATCCCTGCCCGCTACGACTGGCCTGTGCCTGAAGGACTGATAACCCTAATCAGGGTTCGGGCGAGATGGATCAAAGGCAATCGTGAGTTGCGCAATCGATTTCCCCTATTGTCTTTTAATGATAATCGCAGAATAGCGATGGATCGAAAAAGTCTGTCGACTATGTTGTGCAATCCTGTAGCAACGCTGGTTTTTCTTTTTGTCTATGGTTGTGCAGCCATTGTTGCATTGCAGAGCCTGCGGCGTAAGCCAATTGAGTGGAGCAGAGCGCGTTAGTTTCCCTGGCTAATGACTCAGTGTTTCCAGAAAGCGAACCAGGTCTAGTCGATCCTGATCAGACCAGTTCTGTGGTTTTAGAATAGATTCACCCTGAGAGTGAAGTCGGGTCGGGTCTATCTCTGCATAGCTATCAACTACTTCACGAAGTGTGGAGAGGCTGCCATCATGCATATAGGGGGCAGTTTTTGTGAGGTTGCGTAGCGTCGGAGTTTTCCATTGTCCGAAGTTACTCTGAGTGATTTTTACCGTGGTGGTTTTTCTTATATCTGCCGGGCGCTTGGTGCCGTTGAAATCACTGGTAAGATTATAAGGATCAGAAATCACGCGCTTGATACCGTCAAAACGCCCGCTGTCTACCTGGCCGATGGTGGTAAAAAATGGTCTACCAATATCGTGAAACTCGCCATTGGTAAAGCCTGGTCCGAAATGACAAACGTGGCAATTAGCGTTGCTGAAAAAAAGTTTCAAACCGCGCCGGGCAGCAACCGGGTAACGTTGTTGTTCAATACTATTGTTACTCAGTACAGCGTCTCGAAAGCGATCAAAGTCTGTCTGGGGCGATACCAGTGTGCGCTGGTAAGCGCCGAGCAATTTCCCGATTGTTACCAGCAATTGCTCATCAGTGCCGACCTCTGCAGCTCCAGTGTTGCGTAGGATTACTTCGATTAGTTCACTGTGTCGAAAGCGTGCGGCGATAACCGGAATACTCCCCTGCATCTCAACTTCGGAGAGGATTGGTCTCAGGCTCGCGGCCCACAGGCTGTCTGCCCCGCCGTCCCAGCCAAACCATCTGTTATAGCCAACATTGATTATGCTTTGCGTATTACGGACGTGCGCTCGCTTGCCTATGGCAACAGTCCGACCATCGGAAAAGCCGAGACCCGGGTTATGGCAGGAAGCGCACGACAGGGTGCTGTCACCGGAAAGTGATTTGTCGTGAAATAGCTGTTCGCCGAGATCCTCCGCCCATGCTAATCCTGAAAATTCGTTGCCGGCATCCGCTGGCACCGGTATTGGCCAGGGTCCGAATGCCGTGATAAGCGCTATTTCTCTGGGTGTTAGTTCTTCTGTACTTTCAGCCTTGAGCGGTCGATCCGGGGTAAACAGCACCGCAAACATCAAGAGCAGTGTTCTGTTCAGTTTGTGATTGATGAACATAAACTTCGCAAGCTCAGGGTGATTGAATGTTAGAGCGTGAAATCATATTTGCTGGTGGTTAAGTTACCAGGTGATCGGTGTTCGACAAGCCACTGCCAGGTGCCGGGCATATGCAGTAAAACGCCTTTTACTTCAACATTGAGATAGTTTTGTGTGTGATCTACTATCAGATGATCAGGAGCGTAGTTCATGCCGTGCCCGTGGGCCGGCATTATTGCGTTGAGCGTTACCGTGTTGTCGAGTAGATTGTTCCCGCAAACCTGTATCTGAACAGTGAAGGGTTCACTGACTTCTATGCGTTCGGGCGCTTTTACAATTGTGATTGGTGAATCATTGATCGAGATACCATTGTCTTGCAACGCTTTGGTGCATTGATTTTCCGTTTCGGTTTGTATTGCTGCATTGTTTTCTTTCCATATTGGCATCAGCAGGTTGTACGCGTTTTTCCATGCGATGTTTTCGGCGAGTTCCTCTGGCAATGTGGCAAGCCAGGTTCTGGCGCCGGCTGCATGTTCCGGTACAAAGTACATACGTTCCGGGGTATAGGTGTCAGTACCCAGCATTAAGCGTTGCGGATGTTCATGGAATAGTGCCGCCCACTCCGGGCTGAGTGATCCACCGCTACCCACCTCAGATCGAAAAGCCAGGTCAGCCCATAGACGATCATGTTTAGAGAGCATGTCCGATATAGTCGCAGGATCATCGAAGCCGGCGTGCGCCCAGAGCACTTTCACAGCGGAGTTTTGTGCCAATAGTTTTTCAACTGCTTCTGCGTCTGAATGTGCATGCAGTACCAGGTTATGTTGTGCCGCCAGCTCTACAATTCTTTTTGGGATTGGCAGATCTGCGGTATCACCATATAAATGAAACTCACCAATAGAGGCGTAACGATTGGTCTTCAACAGTCGTTCAGTGTAAGCCAGTGCTTTCTCGTCGGTGTACCACGTATTCAATTCACCACGTCGTCGGTATGGTCTTAAGCCGGGAATTATTAGTTCGGGGGCAAGTTCTGTTAGCAATTGTGTGCCGCGATCATCTGAACTTGAAACCAGTGCAAACTTCAGATTGGCGGCACGCATAAGCTCGATAACCCGCTGTGGTGGCGTCATTTCTACCGAGTCATGGCTGTAGTGTACGTGGGCATCTGCAATGGGCAGTGTGTCAGATGCAATAGCATTAGTGACCGTGACTTGTGTGATTGCTGTGAGGACAGCGACGCGCGTTAATTTTACGATAACGCTGTTGGCAAAATGAGACATGGTGCACCCTGCAAAGTGGTGTATGGATAACTATCTGAAACTGCATATGAATGTGCAATTAATGAGAATATATCAAAACGATTTTGCAGCACCAATCCGCAGTGGTAACCGGGTATCGCTTTTGTGCTTTCTGCAGCGTGTACCAGTACACTAGTCTGATTGCTGCCGTTGGCCGGACGGGTGAGGAAAAATTGAACGCAAACATTGATCAACTCCTAAAGAAACAGGTAATCGAGCAACCGGATGCGTTCGTGGTAACCGATACTCTGGGGACAAACTGGACTTACGCTGACCTCGATAACGCTGTAGACAGCCTTGTCAGTCAATTAAAAGCTTTCGATGTACGGCCTAATGACCGGGTGCTGATGTTGCTTGAAAATTGTGCGTCGGTGGTCGCTGCGGTGTTTGCCACCGCTCGTTTGCAGGCGGTTGCGATTCCGTTAAACGCACGACAGACGCCGGTGGAAGTCGAGCGAGTTGTTGAGCATGCGAATCCGGCAGTCATTTTATGCTGTTCTGCGGTCTCGCCGGACGCAGCTGCCCATGCTCGACGACTGAATGCCAAACCTCTGCGTGGCGACTTTGGCGAGCTTGAAATTGTTAACCGGGGTTCTTGTCCCGATCTCGAGTTGCACGATGTAGCGACGATTCTCTACACCACTGGTACCACCGGCATCCCGAAAGGTGTGATGTTAACGCACCGGAATTTACTGTTTGCCGGTGCCGCTTCGGTGGTAGCCCGAGGGTTGGTGCCTGCTGATATCTCTTACGGCGTACTGCCAATCAGTCATGTATTCGGTCTGGCATCGGTGTTGGTGGCCTGTTGTACGGCGGGTTCTCAAATCTGGCTGGCACCACGTTTTACCACAGCCGATTTGTACACCGCGCTATCCTCTGGTGTCACCGTACTATCCGCCGTGCCGCAAATGCACGCGCAGTTGATGCAATACACCAAAGAGCAGGGCTATGATCGGCTGCCGTCGACAACATTGCGTTATGTTTCATCTGGTGGTGCACCACTGGACCCGGTATGGAAGCGAAAAACCGAACGGTTTTATGGTGTACCGGTGCAAAACGGTTACGGGTTAACGGAAACCACTGCTGGTGTTTGTCTCACCACGCACACAGGCAGCAACGACGATATTTCGGTGGGCGTGCCGGTAGAAGGTGTGGAGGTACAGCTGGACTTTGACGCTGCGGGCGCGGTCGATGATATTGGTGAAATACAGATTCGTGGTCAAGGTAACATGAAAGGTTACTATCGCAACGAAGAGCAGACTGATCTGTCAGTGACAAGCGATGGCTGGCTGCGCACCGGCGATCTGGGGCGTTTTGATGAGCATGGCAATCTGCATGTTGTCGGGCGTTCAAAAGAGCTGATTATTCATGGTGGTTTTAATGTCTATCCGCCCGAGGTGGAAGCCGCTCTAAATGATCATCCGCAAGTCATTCAATGCGCCGTGATTGGTCATGAGGTTGGCGGTGATGAACTGGTTTATGCGTTTGTAGAAGCAGCGGCACATGACTGGCCCGAGGAATCTGAAATCCGTGATTTTGTGGCCCGGCGACTGTCAGGTTACAAGCGTCCCTCACGAATTGTGATTTCCGAACGCCTGCCTGCAACGGTGACTGGAAAAATACTGAAACACAAACTTGTAGACTTGCTCGAATCTTGATGGTATCGGGAGTCTGTGCGGCAGAACCTCTGCTACTGCGAACGCGCCCTCACGGTGCGCCAAGGCACTGGTAATCATCGATCGTTTTCGTTGCGTATGAACAACTATGCGCGCTCTTGCCATGGTGCGTTCTCGCTATGCAGATTTCTAGTCAGGAATTTGAGTTTCAAAAGCAGTGGTTTGGCAGCGCAGATTCTCGATTGGTGTTCTGAAGGTCGTTCAATGATTCACACAAACGGGCGCGTTGTTGCTACAGTTAGGCATCGAATCCACACCTGCTGTAACGCGGTACAGCCTGCATGAATAACTACATTAAAGAACTTACCTGGCGCGGCATGATTCACGACACCATGCCCGGCGCTGAAGAACACCTGCTCGAAGAGATGCGCAGTGCCTATGTCGGCTTCGATCCAACTGCTGACTCCCTGCATATAGGTAATCTTGTACCCATTATGTTGCTGGCGCATTTCCAGCGTTGTGGCCACCGGCCGGTGGCCCTGGTTGGTGGCGCGACTGGAATGATCGGTGATCCCTCAGGCAAGAGTACCGAACGCAATCTGCTGGATGAAAAAACGCTGCGTCACAACCAGGCGGCAGTACAAAAGCAGTTGGGCCAGTTTCTCGACTTTGACTCCGGTGCTGCCAATGCGGCGGAGATGGTCAATAACTACGACTGGATGAAAGAGTTTTCGTTTCTTGATTTTATTCGGGACGTTGGCAAGCACATCAGTGTTAACTACATGATGGCAAAAGACTCGGTGAAAAATCGCATACGTCCGGAGGGCGATGTTGGTGCGGCGGGATCTGAAGGCATGAGCTTTACAGAATTTACCTATCAGCTTGTACAGGGCTACGATTTTCTGCATTTGTATCGAAACAACCACTGCACTGTGCAGATGGGGGGTAGCGATCAGTGGGGCAATATTACCACTGGCACAGAACTGATCCGTCGTATTGCGCAGGGTAAGGCTTTTGCGATTACCTGCCCGTTAATCACCAAGGCAGATGGCTCAAAGTTCGGCAAGAGCGAAGGGGGTAATGTCTGGCTTGATCCGGTACGTACATCACCTTATAAGTTTTATCAGTACTGGCTGAACTCAAGTGACGAAGACAGTGAAAAGTATATTCGTATATTTACCTTTCTGGATCAGGTAACCATTGATGATCTGGTTGCCGAACATAAAGAAGCGCCACACCAGCGTGCACTGCAAAAGCGACTGGCTGCAGAAATCACCGAGTTGGTGCATAACCAGTCAGAGCTTGAAAAAGCGATTACTGCCAGCGCGATACTGTTCGGTAATGCCACCACAGATGATCTGAAGCAACTTGACGAACAAACGTTCCTTGATGTGTTTGATGGCGTGCCACAGGCAACCGTCGCCAGAGCCTCGGTTGATAGCGGTTTGGATATCGTTGCCGCACTGGCTACAGAAACCGGTTTCTTAAAGTCGAACAGCGAAGCACGTCGGGCGTTAAAAGAGAATTCTATTTCGGTAAACAAACAGAAAGTTGCCGACGAATATCAGATCACCACAGGTGATCTGGTTAATGACAAGTTTGTATTGCTGCAGCGCGGCAAGAAAAACTATTTTGTGCTGAAAGCTGAGTAATGAGTGGTTATAAAACCCGGTCCAGGTGATAGCTGAACTTATCCGCCGGCATGTATCCAACGACGCGCGCGCCATCGATCTCTGCACCTTCGGTGTTGTAGAAAATAATCGCTGGCGGGCCGAATATACCATAGCGACGTAGCAGCGCTTTGTCCTCTTTGTCATTGGCAGTGACGTCTGCCTGCAGCAGCACCGCTTTGTTCATACGCTCGGCAACCTGGGTGTCTGTGAAGGTAAATGC
The DNA here is from genome assembly GCA_938008205.1 of uncultured Granulosicoccaceae bacterium. Classification (GTDB taxonomy): domain Bacteria; phylum Pseudomonadota; class Gammaproteobacteria; order Granulosicoccales; family Granulosicoccaceae. The sequence goes on along the minus strand of CALLLY010000468.1, from coordinate 3,447 downwards.
TTCCATTTCTTTGCAACTCACACACCAGTCGGCATAGAAATCGAGGATAACCGGTTTGTTCTGTGCCTTTGCCAGCGTTAAAGCAGCCTCCAGTTCCTGAATTCCTTTCACCTGGCTAAATGCAACGTGCTCTGTTGTGCTGGATGACGCGGAAGCTTCTCCACCGGCATTCGCCAGTCCCTGCAGCGGGCGAAACAAGGTACCACTTCCAGTGGTAACTCCGATCATCAGCAATGTGCCGTAAACCAGACTGGCGTAGCCAATCCCTTTGCCAAGTCGTTGCCAGCCGTGGTCAGTCTTACCTTCAAAAACGCCCAGGAACATACCTACCACTATCAGAAGCAGTGAAGCGAGTGCCATGGTTACCCAGCCCGGAACGACTCTGTCAAGCATCCAGATAGCCAGGCCCAGAAGCATGACACCGAAAACGGCTTTAATTTTGTCCATCCAGGGGCCTGCGGTTGGCAGGTATTTACCGAACGATGTGCCAATAATCAGCAGCGGTAATCCCATACCCATGCTCAGTGCAAATAGTGCGGCGCCGCCGAGCACTGCGTCTCCGGTTTGGCCGATATAGATTAAGGCACCTACCAGCGGCGCTGTAACACACGGCCCCACAATCAATGCGGATAAAAAACCCATGGTCGCAACACCGGCAATGCTGCCGCTTTTTTGGTTGTTGCTTACCGTCATTAGCCGGTTTTGTACAAAAGCCGGCATTTGTAATTCGAATAAGCCGAACATCGACGCGGCCAGCACCACGAATAGCAGGGCGAATGTACCCAGCACATAAGGGTGTTGCAGAGTAGCCTGTATATTCTCACCGGTTAGACCGATAATCACACCGGCCACGGTGTAGGTCAGTGCCATCGCCAATACATAGATCAGTGACAGGGTAAACGCTTTACCAGTGCCAATACGAGCGCCATTGCCAACGATAATAGACGATAGAATGGGGATCATTGGTAGTACACAGGGAGTGAATGTCAGCAATAAACCGAGCCCGAAAAAAGTCAGAATAGTGGTAATGGTTTTACCGCTGCCGAGGCTTGCCGCCAGGCGATCCTGTTCTGCCATCGGTGCCGCTTGTTGATTTTCGGAAAGTGCAGTTTTTACAATACCGTCTGTATTGCCTGAGTTCAGCTGTGAGCCGCCGGCGTCTGCCGGCTTGACAGATGCCATGGCTGCGGCTGGAATCTCCGAGAGGATAAGTTCTTTAAACTGCGGTGGATAACATATACCGATGTCTGCGCAGCCCTGGTAGCCAACTTTGAGAGTGACGTTGGTAAGCCGCTCGGGGTTGTTGAAACTGACCACTGCATTTGCACTTGAACGATGAACTTCGACTTCACCGAAGAATTCGTCGTTTTTTATTTTGCCGCGACTCAGTTCAGTGTTGGCTATTTCGACGCCGGCAGGTTGCAGTACTTCGAACTTGAATTTTGGATGGTATAGATAGTGACCCTCAGCAATCACCCAGCTGATTGGCACGCTGCCGTTTGATGCGGGACCGGTTGTGACCGTAAAGGCCAGCTCCGGGTCGAGTATTTCATCGGCATCGGAATCGATACGCATTGAACTGAACGCGGAGTCACTGGAGTCTGTCGACAGTAATGGGCTACTCTGTATGGAGCTTTGCGCTGTAGTGTTGTCCTGGGTTAAGCCGAGGCCTGTGAGTAAGGTGTCGGTGCGATTGTTATTGTTGACCAATACCGGATCGCTGGGTAATTGGTCACTGGACAAACCACTACCAGACGCTGCGTCAGAGTTGAATGGCGTGAGCGGATTTAGCCCGGCTATGGCTGTGGTGCTGGCCGGAACTTCGACAATAAATTCCTGTGACAACGGCGGGTAGCAAATACCCAGATCGGCACACCCCTGTGAGACCACGGTGACCGGTACAGAAGTCTGGCTGGAATTGCTGGCAATGCTGGCTGTGAAATCCAGTGACTCGCGGAAAGTTTCCACGTCTCCGAACCACTTGTCCTTTTTGCGTGTACCATCGGGAATATTCAGATTGCCGATCGAGGCAGCATCGGATTTGACCTTCAGCTTGCTCTTATAAATGAAGTATCCATCTGCAATGTCCAGATGCACCTGCAGCTGCCCTGCATCCGATACGGATACAGTGGTCCTGAAGGCTTCTTCGGCCGGGAGAAGCTCTTGTTCTTCGTCGCCACCTATCAGCGAAAGCGCTGCTGTTGCGCTGGCGAACAGCACACACAGCGAAATGAATAGGCAACGGAACAAACGAGTAGTCATGGAGGTTCCGTGGTATTTTTTGTTTTCGACCATATCTATACGTTTATGTTCAGGCAATGACGTCAACGCAATGAGAAATAATAGCTTGCAGGGTTGGAGTCTGGCTGTTTTTCGAATTCAAATGAAGCACTTGCCCAACCTGATGCAAATATTTGGCTGTGAGACATGTTTCACAACCGCCCTTTATAAAGGATAACGGACCAAATGGCTTTTCCAATAGTCTTTCTGATGTTTGTGGCAATGCCGATTCTGGAAATTTTTGTACTGATCCAGGTCGGCGGCAGCATCGGTGCCCTGGCGACCATCGCAATAGTTGTGCTCACTGCAGTAATCGGAACCTGGTTGTTGCGCTCACAGGGGTTGTCGACACTCGGCAGGGCCAGAAGCCGATTGGCTGGTGGTGAAATACCGGCGTTTCAATTGCTGGAAGGCCTTGCGCTTGGGGTAGGAGGCGCGTTACTGCTGACTCCCGGGTTTATCACGGATGCGTTTGGCTTTGCCTGCCTGTTTCCACCGACCCGCCATTTGCTGGTTAACTCATTGTCGAAGCGCTTTACTGTTGCGCAATTTGATACCGGGGGTTTTAGCTCTGCTGCCGGCAACCAGCCGCCACCTCGTAAACCGGCTCGTGGCGGGAGCATTGATGGGGATGTTATTGAAGGAGAGTACACGCGGAAGGATTGAAGGTTTTGTTCTTTTTAATGGTACGAGCCACGGTTAAGTGTCTCCGCACTGCTGACAGGCTGGCCTTCCCGCAAGTGAAAGCGTTTTAGCCAGGACGTTTGCCGGCATCTCGCGTAACGGTTATTGATTTGAAATAAAGTCATATAAATCAAACTACTTAGGTGGTTTCGAATAGCTGATTCCCGGCTTTATTCGTCGCCTCAATACCTGTCTGATCACCGGTTTTCCTAACTGTTGCAGGTATTTGACATTTATTTTCACAACGTCTTGAATTCGAGCTCGAAATGACTACTATTAGCACTCGCTACGGTTGAGTGCTAACTACTCGAGCGATTCCACAAATTTCTTAATCATTAAACATACAAGGGGAGACCGGATTAAATGAACATTCGTCCATTACACGACCGCGTGGTTGTGCAGCGCATGGAAGAAGAGCGAACCAGTGCTGGTGGCATTGTCATTCCTGATTCAGCTACAGAAAAGCCTATTCGCGGTGAAGTC
>CALLLY010000467.1 GCA_938008205.1 uncultured Granulosicoccaceae bacterium | reverse complement strand
GGAATAAAACGCGGTATGTGTGCACAGTCTGAAAACATAAAGTCTGTTTAATGAACACCCTACCTGCATAAGCTCAAACAAACGTATCACAAAAGAAGGATACAAGATGGCCGGGAAACTCATTGCAACCACGGCAGGTAGGTGCATAGATAGTAACGACATCACCCGTATTGCCGGTGATCTGGGTAACGAACTGGCGGGGGAACCGCAGCTTGTGATCGCGAGTTACTCATCGCTTTGCAATCACGATGAGTTGATTGCCGGTTTGGCAAGTCGGTTTCCTAACAGTGGGATCTTGGGTGCTTCTACCTGTCGAGGCGCGTTAACCTCTAAAGGCATTGTTGCTTTTGGCGAAGCCAATCTCTCACTGTGGGGGCTATGCGATCAGGATGGCGACTACGGAGTTGGTTTTGCCGAGTTCAAGGGAGATGTTGTCGGGGCCACTCAATCTGCCCTCGAAAGTGCAATGCAACGGTGCAATCGTGAGGGGGAATTGCCTGATCTGGTCTGGATGCATGCGTCACCGGGCCAGGAAGAGGCAGTGGTTGCGACTATTGATCAGTTTTTTGGTGGTGACGTACTGATTGTTGGCGGTTCTGCAGCAGACGAAACGCTGGAAGCAAACTGGACTTGCTTTGCAGCGAAGCAGGTTGCCGGCGACGGTGTTTCTGTCGCTGTGATGTTCTCTGGTTTTGAGATCAGCACCAGCTTTCAAAGTGGGTATCTGCCAACCCTGAGTACCGGTGTAGCAACACGATGTGAAGGTCGAACTGTATTTGAAATAGATAACCAGCCAGCAGCGGCTGTGTACAATCGGTGGGCGAACAACCTGGTAGATCTGGATAACACCACGCTCCCTGCAAATGTATTGGGCAGTAGTACTTTGAGCCCGCTAGGTGTGGCCGTTGGCGACGTCAGTGGCATACCCTACTTCAGCCTGGTGCATCCTGAAACCTACACCGAAGATCTTGCACTAACATTTTTCTGCGAAGTGAATGAAGGCGATACCCTGACATTAATGTCTGGTTCTGTCGACAATATACTCAGTCGCCCGGGCCGGGTTGCCAACGAAGCAATCTTTCATCCCGATGCTGGTGATGGAGAGGTGATTGGAGGGCTGGTTGTATTTTGCGGAGGGTGTCTGCTGGCGGTTGAGCCCAGGGCCGATGAGATCTCCGGGCATCTCAACGAGAGTATGCAGGGCAGTCCCTATCTTGGTTGTTTTACTTTTGGCGAGCAGGGTTGTTTGCTTGGTGGTGAAAACCGCCACGGCAACCTCATGATTTCTGTTACCGTCTTTAAGCACGCTGCCTAAAAGTTGTAATTAGCTGTGCAGGAGAATAATCACGAGGCGCTCCGTGAAGCATTGCTTCATGTTGAGCGATTACGTGAAAAAGAGCGCGTTGCTCGTGAGCAAATGGAGACCTTAATCACTGGTCTGCAGATACTTAACGAGAGCAGTTCGGTTGCCGAGATGTATCACGAAATTCTTGGGTCACTACAAAAAGTGATACCGTTTGATTGCGCAGCGATTCTCGTTCGCTCGGCGGGTGGGACCTTGTCGACAGCAGTCTGCACAGACGAACGACTACGGTTCTCCAATATCGTCAGTCCTGGTGTACTCGAGCGTGCCTTGAAAGGGCGTGGGTCAGCGATAACCGACCTGACCAAGGTTTCCGACTGGCCAGCGCGGGATGCTGGAATATCATCAGGGGAATTGCGTTCAGCCGTTGTAACACCGCTACCCGGTCTGGCAGAACCAATGGTCGTCGTGTGTGCCAGTGTTGAAAGAGCCAGGTTTAAAAAATCAGAGCTTAAGTTGCTGCAAACATTTTCTCCTCTGGCAACACAGGCTGTACAGCGTGCCGGGGAAATGGAAGAGCTTAATATACTTGTTAACAAGCTCGACTATTACGCTCACTTTGATATGTTAACGGGTCTGCCTAACAGAACACTTTTTGATGTTCGACTGGCGGATATCAATAGCGCAGATGGAAATTTCAGTGTGCTGTTTGTGGATCTGGACAACTTCAAAATGGTTAATGACTCCTTCGGGCATAGTGCGGGAGACATACTCCTTAGCGAAGTCGGGTTCAGGTTGTCAAGTGTGCTGGGTGCTTCTGACACTGTGGCACGCATGGGAGGAGATGAATTTGCGGTCATTCTTCGTGATCAACACAGTGTTGAGGAAGTCTACGCGGTGTGTGAAAAAATACTGCAAAGAATTAACGAACCGGTCTTTCTTGCCAAAAGCAGAATAGAGCCTGGTGCCAGTATCGGCATTACACTGTGTTCGGGGCGCACCGAGACTGTACAGTGCATAATGCAAAACGCCGATATTGCCTTGTATGAAGCGAAAGCACTTGGGCGTGCTCGTTATTGTCTGTTTAATCTGGAAATGAAAGCGAGACTTGATCGTCGCAGCGATATCGAGTCGTGTTTGAAAGTGGCACTGAATGAAGAGGAATTCCGACTGGTTTATCAGCCGATTTACTCGGGTGACTCGCTGCAGTGTCATAAACTGGAAGCGTTGATACGTTGGGGAGCAGAAGATGCTATACGCTATCGACCTGATGAATTCATCCCTGTTGCCGAAGTTACAGGTGAGATAAGAGCCATTGGTTTGTGGGTGCTCAGTGAAGCAATCTCTGAATGGCAACACTGGCTACTGGACGATCAAGCTCGCTGTATTGCGGTTAATGTAAGTGATGTTCAACTTCGCGACCCGGACCTTGCCGGGCAGTTTCATACAATAGTTAGTGACTTTGGTATATCTGCCAGTCAGATTGAGCTTGAACTCAGTGAGCGTATAGTTGCTTCCAATATAGATCAGGTGGTCAGCGCAAACCTCAATAATCTCAAAGCTCAGGGTTTTCAATTTGCTTACGATGACTTCGGTACTGGTCAATCTTCGTTTATGCATCTGCAGAAATTACCGGGATCGACATTAAAGATTGATCAGTCATTTGTAAATTCAATGATAGAGAGTGATGAGGCCGGCAAGCTGGTTGCCGGCATGATCGATTTTGCACAGAGGCTCGGGCTCACCGTAGTAGCGGAAGGTGTTGAAACCGCCGTGCAACTGGAACAGTTACGCGCTTTTGGTTGTGATTACCTACAGGGCTACTTCCTGGCTCGTCCGGTGCCGGCCTCAGCAATTCGTGTATTGCTGCGAGCTGAATCTAATGACGTGAGTGCTGATGTAAAGGAACAACGCTATGGACAATGATAGTGCGTGGAAATCACATGAACTCTACACGTATGAAGTGGATGAATTCGAACAGATTTGCGGTACTTTTTGTGGCGGTAAAACCCAACTTCAGCTTACCAATAGTCAAGGCGAGTTGGGTGTCTCCTTTGCAGATATGTTTGCGGATCCGCGTACTTGCGAGTTGTTTTTCCGGATACTAAATCATATAAGAGAGACGTCTGAAACGATTGGATTTCCTTTTCGATGTGATTCAGATACGCACAGTGTCTACCAGCGATGTGTAGTTTTTATGTCGTCATCCAGGCGGGTAGCATTCGTAAATCGTTTGATTGGTATGGATAAGCGGCCAACCGGTGTCAGGTGGGTTCGACGTTCATTTGAAAAGAGTAACACTGAATCTGCAGATTTTCAGTGTTGCAGTATCTGCAATCGGCTGAAGGTGCAATCTGATCTATGGCTGGAGTTCCAACAATTGGTCGATCAGCAAAAATGGCCTGGTGATAGTCATCCTATGAGCTGTGAGATGAATGTTTGTCCTGATTGTGAAAAGGGAATCGATCAGCGCATACAAGAAACCCGGCGTCCGCATAGTGAAATAGCTGCCTGTTAGGTAAATCAGATTGGGTTGTTCTCACCGAAACTACATCCTGATAAGCTGGGGCAGTAGCGTGAGGAGCTTTTGTTATGACTGTATTGCGAATTGTGCCCAATCTGCACACAGAATCTGTCAGTGACGCAGAGAAATTTTATCGGGAAATTCTTGATCTTGATATTGTTATGGACCAGGGTTGGGTTATTACTTACTCCTCTGCTGCCAGCATGCACCCTCAAATCAACATTATTGCCAGTGGTTCTTCACAGGCGGATCCGGATATTTCTATAGAAGTTGATAATCTGGATGAGATATATAGTCGTGTGAAAAATTCAGAATTTGCCGTGCTCTATGACTTAACACTTGAGCCGTGGGGTGTGCGCAGATTCATGGTGCGTGATCCGCTTGGAAAAGTGATCAACATTTTGCAACACGAATAAAGCAAAGGTTTAACTGTGGGGGTTTGGCCACTGATGTCTGAAGGTAAAAGCGCTTTCACTTGGGCCTTGGCTGCCCAGTTGCTCCAGTTTCTGTTTGGCCTGCTCAAGAGTTGGAGGATACTCGGCGGTATGCCACCACATAACGCTGTATACCTCTATCTTTGAAAACCACTCATCACGCTTTCGCATAATGTTTGTGTGGTCTGTGCGATAAACAAACTGATGCAGCGATTTAACATCGCGCCAGGTGCTCATATTAACGATGGTTTGATCATCAAACACTTCAGCTTCCAGCGGGGCATCACCTTCAAAGCGCCAAACAAACCCCGGAGAGCTTTCGGCCAACGCGTTAATGCGATCCAGATTAGCAACAAACTCGGCCAGCTGTGGTGAGTCGAGCGGGTAACGAAGTTTGGCTATGTTGAGCTGGGCCAGAACCATTGCAATGATCAGCTTACGAGCTTTGCGTGTTATCGGTTGACGAGGTGTCGTCTGCGGCGGGTTTTGCAGGCTCTACCCAGTGGGCGTTTTTAATTAGTTCACCGGTGTTGGGAATCACCTGAACGCATCGGTCGTCCCAAAGCTGGAGCATGCGATAGTCTTTCTCGTTAGTTACCCGCAGACCGGCAAGGCCGTTTTTCTTTAGCCATTTTTCAACTGGCTCAATATGCTCTGGTACTGAAGCACGTGCCGTAAACACACGGACTTCAATATCCATTTTAATCCATCGCTTCACTCGCTCGAGCATTGCAGGTATCGGTTCGCCTATATGTTCATGGCCTTTCCAGCCATCCCACATCGCCAGTGTGCCGTCGAGATCAACCCCTATCCAGCGGTTACCGATTCTGCTTTCCTTGCGCTTCTTTGATTTGCCTGTCGACACGGGTTTGTCCGATTACTTAAGATGAAAGTTATGCTGCTATCACACGTAAATGAGTGCGAAATACTAAGTGAGGCGTGTTCTGCTTTCAAGCGCTTCGATGAGAAGCTTGTCTATTTGCCGAGTGAAGTCAGTGCACTGAGGTAATCTTCACGGCTCACGCAGACCGCACCCATGGATAGTAAATGTTCTGTGGGAAGCTGACAGTCAATCATTGCAAAGCGTTTGTCCGCCGCCAGTGCGACAAGCGCTACCTTAGAAGCATCCGGTTGTTTGCTGAACATGGATTCACCAACAAAGACGCTGCCGACGATAACCCCGTACAATCCACCGGCCAGTTCATCTTCTATCCATATTTCAATAGATTCCGCATAGCCACGTTTTGCCAGTTCACAATAAGCTGCAGTCATGTCATTGGTTATCCAGGTGCCGTCCGAGCCGGGACGTGGCTTGCTGCAGTGTCCAATCACTTGTTCAAAAGCACGGTTATGGCTGATCGTGAACTTTTGTTTTTTTATTGTCTTACGAAGGCTGCGACTGATCTTGAGTTCATCGGGCCAGATGATGCAACGCGGATCCGGAGACCACCACAGGATGGGCTCACCGTCAGAGTACCAGGGAAAGATGCCGTTTCTATAAGCGCTTATCAGGCGCTCGGGTTTCAGGTTGGCACCGGCCATCAGTAGACCGTTGGGTTCGGTCATGGCAGTGTCGGCAGGCGGGAATGGCGTGAGATCGTCAGTGGCATCCAGAAACGGAATTGGTGACCTCATGTTAAACGGCTGGCTCGTGGTGTGAGGTTAGTCAGTGGCTGCTTCATCAGCGGTGTCTTTAAAAGGTAGCATGTCGTGGAGCTTTTGGCAGTGCTCCCGCATCATAGGTCCTTCCTGATCAAGGAACCGCTTTACTGCATCACGAAAACTGTCGTTACATAAGTAGTGGGTAGACCAGGTCAGTGTTGGCTTAAAACCACGGCCGATTTTATGTTCGCCCTGTGCGCCCGGTTCAAAACGTTGCAGGCCGTGTTGAATACAATAATCAATACCCTGGTAGTAACAGGCCTCAAAGTGCAGGCTGTGATAATCATCAGTGCAACCCCAGTATCTGCCGTAGAGTGTGTCGGTGCCCTTAAGCATCACCGAGCAGGCGACACGGGTATTATTATGAGTGGCGAATACCACGATCACTTGCTCACCCATGCTCTTACCAATGTCGGCAAAGAATTTTGCATTGAGCGTCGGCGTCCCCCACTTACGGTTGAAAGTGTCCAGATAAAAACCGGTTACCTGTTGCCAGTCGGCTTCACTCAGTTCGTTACCGTGAAGCAGTTGCAGCGTAATGTTTTGCTCCGCAACCCGCTTTCTCTCGCGGCGCATGTTTTTGCGTTTTTTGGCGGTGCAGCGCGATAGAAAGTCTTCAAAATCTTTGTAGTTATCGTTAGACCATATGTATTGACAGCCAATGCGTAGCAGATAGTCTTCTTTGGTCATCTCGCGGGCTTCATGTTCCAGCGGGAACAGCCAATGCACGCCTGACCAGTTTTGTTGCTTAACAATCGCCATGGCCGCATTGGTCAGTGCGCCGGCACATTCAGCTTCGTCCTGACCGGGTTTTATCAGGAGTCGGGGGCCGGTTGCCGGTGTAAAAGGCACTGCGCATATTAATTTCGGGTAGTAGTCACCACCCGCTCGTTCATAGGCCTCCGCCCACGCCCAGTCGAAAACAAACTCACCATAGGAGTTGGTTTTAAGGTAGGCAGGTGCGGCGGCAATCAGCTGGTTGTCATCGTCTTTAAGCAGTAAGTGGAACGCGTGCCAGCCGTGCTCGGCAGCAACACAACCGTTGCGCTCCAGGGCACTGAGAAATTCGTGTTTAACGAACGGGTTGCGGCCGTCGCCAAGTGCGTTCCACGCTTGTGCATCCACACT
>CALLLY010000466.1 GCA_938008205.1 uncultured Granulosicoccaceae bacterium | reverse complement strand
TGGAAGTAACGCCACCCTGGCGTCTCCAGGGCGGGTGATTTTTGCGGCAAGTATGGTAGGCAGTGCCGATGCCGAATCTGATCTGTTGCGTCGGGTATTGCCTGTAGCTATTGCTGGTGCGCTGGCAACGTCGCTGCTCGCAATGTTGCTGTGGCGCTATATGTAGCGTATCGAAGCAAAACCATACGAAGTAAGAACATCAGCAATAACATCAAGAGAAATCTGCTGTCAGTACTGCCGCCGTTTGATTCTTCTATCTTGGTCTGGGTTTCGCTCGTGGACTCGGTGGTGTTTTCTGCAACCACGACGCTGTAGCGCACTTCGTTGTTGGTTGTAGACGTTTCCGATTCGTTAGCGCTGACTGATGCAACAATTTCTGCCGTACCTGACGACGTGGCCAGCGCTGAAAACACCACAGTAGTTGTTTGCGCCGGGGCTAATTCGGGAAGCTGACAGTTAACTGCCTGGCCATCGGCCGAACAGTCAGCGCTTGAAGTAAACTCCAAACCCGGTGGCAAAGCAGCTCCGGCCATGGGTGCAGTGGCCGTATTGTCAGGGTGCTGGTTAAGAACGGTAAGCCGGTATTCGATAGCCTGACCACTGGTTGCTGAAGCGGTATTGCTATTAACGCTTAGGGCCAGGTCTACGTTAACCGGTTCCTGAGGCTGTGGCGTTGCTGTGTCTGTGACAGTCATTTCTACAGATGCCGTGTTGTTGTCGGTATTGTCGTCACTTTGATCGGCGCTGACAGAGGCATTAAAAATTGCCGAACCTGCAGTTGTTGTCGTTGCAGACAGAGTCAGTGTTGTGGTGCTGCCTGCGCTAATCTCCGACAGTGCACAGCTGACGTTATTACCATCAACAGTGCACAGTGCGTGGGGTGCAATAGTCGTGTTTGCCGGAATAGCCATGGTAATTTGTGGCGCTGTTGCCGTTTGATCCGCGCTGTTGTTCCGGACGTCGAGCCGGATGACATATTCAGTGTTTATTGCTGGTGTTGTTGTGCTTGCAGAAGCAGCAATACTGATATCTGCCGGGTCTGCAACAGCAACTGCGGCAGTTTCAATGGTCAGTGTGCGCCATCGACCACGTGCATAAGCGGTGATATCGCCTTCGGGTATCAGGCCGTTGGTTACTGAGTTGGACTCAACCGCAATCTCGGCATCGGCAGGGATGACGACGTTGTTAAACACATGTTCAAGTTCGGTGTAGTCTTTAGTGACCCGGCTGTTCACTGCGGTACCGACAACTTCTCCATTGACCAGAAAGCGGTATTCGCATTCACCATCGAGCTCACCCAGAGCCGTTATTGTAACGTCGTACTCACCTGCGCTGCCTTTGAAGTAGGTGATTGCGCGTGCAAACTTCTCGCGGTAGTTGGAGTTGGCCGCGTTGATTGCCAGGGCTTCCTCCTGATTGTGTATGTAGTACGGCACAGTGCCTTCGTCGAGGCTCTCGAAGTCTTCCACGGCACGATAGCTAAATGTCTCGGCAAAGCTGCTGGCAGAGATGGTTAATCCGGCAATCAGGGCAAAAAGCAGGTGTTTCATGTTCACGCTGTCCAATGGTGCTTAGAAGATGGGCGGCAGTAAACGGCAAAACATGAGTTGATACAGTACACTGCGTTCGATTGAGGAACACGGTACGCATTATGTCAATTCAGCAGCGCGACTCTGCAAGTGAAATCCAGCTGGTCACCGAAATTCTGAAGCAACGATTTGGTGATCGCTTGCACACCGGGCAAAGCATGCGGGAACAACATGCGCATACCTTGACGTATCTGCCGGTTCAGGCACCCGATGCGGTGGTATTTGCGCACAATGCTCAGGATGTGCAGTGGATTGTGGAGGTGTGCGCGGAGCATGGCTGCCCGATTATCCCTTACGGGGCAGGCTCGTCTCTCGAAGGGCAGCTCAATGCGCCTGATGGTGGTGTCTCGATTGATCTGTCCGCGATGGATCAGGTTCTGGAGCTGCACCCCGAAGATCTCACCGTCACAGTGCAGCCGGGCATTACCCGTAAAGCGCTCAATGCGCAATTGCGCGATACCGGACTGTTTTTCCCGATTGATCCCGGTGCCGATGCCAGTATTGGCGGCATGGCCTCGACCCGGGCATCCGGCACCAATGCGGTGCGATACGGCACCATGAAAGACAACGTATTGAGCCTGAAGGCGGTAATGGCGGATGGCCGTGAGATCAGCACGGCAACGCGTGCGCGCAAAAGTGCAGCCGGTTACGATCTGACCCGTTTGATGGTGGGTGCTGAAGGGACCCTGGGGGTAATTACCGAGGTCACGTTAAAGCTGCACGGGGTGCCAGAGTCGATTGTTGGCGGGCTGTGCAATTTCCCCACGGTGGCTGATGCCTGCAATGCTGCCATTCAGACAATTCAGTACGGGATTCCGGTGGCACGCATCGAATTGCTGGATGCCGTGCAAGTGGGGGCCTGCAATTCATACTCTAAATTGTCACTGGCGGAACGTCCGACCATGTTTGTAGAGTTCCATGGCTCGGAAGCGTCTACAGCAGAGCAATCGAAGATGTTTGGCGAAATTATCGCGGACTGCAATGGTTCGGATTTCGAATGGACCGCCGATGAGCAAAAGCGCCAGGTGCTGTGGCAGGCCAGGCACGATGCCTATTGGGCGGCAAGATCGCTGAAACCGGGCACCGATGCGCTGGTAACAGATGCCTGTGTGCCGATTTCCCGATTGGCCGAGTGTGTGGAAGAAACCCGCGCCGATATCGAAGAGCACGGCTTGCTGGCACCTATCGTTGGTCACGTGGGTGACGGAAACTTCCATACCAGTGTCCTGATTGATCCAGACAATGCGCAGGAATTACAAGCGGCCAAGGACTTTGCAGAGCGGCTAAGTTTACGCGCTATCGGGATGGATGGTACCTGTACTGGTGAACATGGCGTTGGACAGGGCAAGCAGGCTTATCTAAACGACGAGCTGGGCGATACTGTGGACTTTATGCGCATGATCAAAACCGCGCTTGATCCTGCCAACATTATGAACCCTGGAAAAATTTTTATCTAATCGCCAGGAGTCTGCTCGGCGGAACCTCTGCTACCGCGCTGGCTTCCGGTCACTTGTGATGTGCGTCAAGAAACGAAGCTAAGTTTTTTATTCTATAAGATCACAATAAACACGGCGCATCGGGTCCAAACGATGCTATGGGTAGCGTGCACCGCACAGCGACAGGCTCACCTGAAAATCTGGACCTATTAACGGGACGGATGTGTCGCTTACACGATTTGCCAAATGCAGGCACTGTCCACGGCGTCGGACTAATCAACTCACGAGGTGATAACGCAATGAGCCTTGACTACGAGCAAGTGAACATAGATGAAGTGGTGGAAAGTGATCAGGCGCATGTCTGGCATCACCTGACACAGCACAAGCCGTTTGAAGATAAAAAGCCGCCCATGATGGTGAGTGGCAAAGGCATGAGAATTACCGATGCCAACGGCAACGAATATCTTGATGCGGTATCCGGTGCGGTATGGACCGTCAATGTGGGTTACGGACGCGAACGTATTGCCAATGCGGTACGTGATCAGCTGGTAGAGATGTGTTACTTCGCAAACTCTGCGGGCAACATACCCGGCGCGATGTTCGCCAAAAAGCTGATCGAAAAGATGCCTGGTTTAAGCCGTGTATACTTTTCAAATTCGGGCTCTGAAGCGAATGAAAAAGCATACAAGATGGTGCGTCAGTTAGCGGCTATCGAAAACAATGGTACCAAGCACAAGATTATCTATCGTGATCGGGACTACCATGGCACGACAATCGGTGCATTGAGTTCAACGGGTCAGTTTCAGCGCAAAGAACAGTACGGTCCGTTTGCACCGGGCTTTGTTGAAATGCCGCACTGCCTTGAATACCGCAGCCAGTACGGTGAGGTTGATAACTACGGTGAGCTCGCGGCACTTGAGCTTGAGAAAGTGATCCTGCGTGAGGGTGCCGAGACCGTCGGTTCTGTTGTGCTTGAGCCTGTCACTGCAGGTGGCGGGGTCATTACACCCCCCGAAGGTTACTGGGAAACGATTCAGGCAATCTGTAAAAAGTACGATGTTCTGTTGCATATCGATGAGGTGGTATGCGGCGTAGGCCGTACCGGCAAGTGGTTTGGCTATCAGCATTACGGTATCAAGCCCGACTTTGTCACCATGGCAAAAGGCGTGGCCAGTGGATATGCGGCTATTTCCTGTACCGTGACTACTGAAGACGTGTTTGATCGATTCAAAGCCAACGAAAGTGACCCGATGAGTTACTTCCGTGACATCAGCACTTTTGGCGGCTGCGCTTCAGGTCCTGCTGCGGCACTTGAAAATATGAAGATCATCGAGGAAGAAAACCTCGTAGAAAATGCGGCAAAGATGGGTGAGTACTTGATGGAACAACTCCGCTCGCTGCAGCAGAAACATCAGATCATCGGTGACGTGCGCGGCAAAGGATTATTTGTTGGTTTGGAGCTGGTTACTGACCGTGCGACTAAAGAACCCGTACCTGAATCTATCCCTGCACAGATTGCCGCAGATTGTATGGAGCAGGGTGTGATCATCGGCCGCACCAACCGCAGCTTTGAAAAGTACAACAATACGTTGTG
>CALLLY010000465.1 GCA_938008205.1 uncultured Granulosicoccaceae bacterium | reverse complement strand
TTTGGCAATACGAGCGAGATCCTGATCGCTATGGGTTGGGATCACGATCTGTTTCAACCGCAAGCCCAGGGCGTAGCGGCGATCAGGCAGTGCCTGCAGCAATCCACTGTCGACTGAATCCCGCAATAGCCGGTATACGGTTGGGGCAGGGAGCCCGGTGTCTTTACAGATTTCGCCGGTATTTGGCGGGTTTTCGAATCTTGCAACGCTTTCCAGCATTAACAATACTCGTTCGAGATGTGTTTCTTTTTTCATAAAATGATAATGGAATTATCGTTTAATGATAGTATCATGAAAGTGAGCGGCAAGGTCCTTAGTGGTGAGTGTCTGCGACTGAAGCACCAGAAATTAATCGAATTTCAAACACAGGTGGTAAACCAGGTTGAATACATCCAAATGTTGCGGACCGGGCTATGCGTCCCCCGCAGAGGCTATGCAGGCACCGCGTGAGAAGCTGCTGTACACGATTGCGATCTATGTGGGTACCGGTATTCAAAAGCCGGACTATCTCGCCACGATAGACGCCGACCCCGACAGCCCGACCTATTCACAGGTGATCAGTCGTTGCGAAATGCCGGGTATTGGAGATGAACTGCACCACATGGGCTGGAATGCCTGTTCGTCGTGTTTTGATGACGGCAGCATGGAACGCAAGTACCTTATTGTGCCAGGTGTTCGCAGTTCCAACCTGCACATCGTCGATTGCGCCACCGACCCGCGAAACCCCCAGGTACACAAGGTCATTTCAGGCGATGAAATAAGAACCAAAACTGATCTGTCGGCACCGCACACGGTTCACTGCCTGGGATCTGACATCATTATCTCTATGCTGGGTGATGCCAAAGGCAACGCACCCGGCGGCTTTTTGCACCTCAACAAAGATTTTGAAATTGTCGGACGCTGGGAGAATGACCTCGGTGGCATGAAGTTTAACTATGATTTCTGGTACCAGCCACGTCACAACGTGATGGTATCGAGTGAGTGGGCCGCACCTAACACCTTTATGCCCGGCTTTGATCTTGAAGAAGTCGGTCATCTTAAATACGGCCGTGAGCTGCACTTCTGGGATTTCGAAAAAAAGACTGTCGAGAACACCGTCTATCTCGGTGAAGATGGATTAGTACCGCTTGAAGTGCGCTTTCACCACGATCCGGATTCAACCCACGGATTTGTTGGTGCGGCGCTTTCTTCCAATGTGATTCACTGGTACAAAAAAGATCAGGAATGGATTGTCGAAAAGATTATCGACGTTGAAAACGAACGTCATCCCGAATGGCCGATACCGCTGCCCGGCCTGATTACCGTTATTCTTATCTCAATGGATGATCGTTTTCTATATTTCAGTAACTGGCTGCATGGTGATATCCGTCAGTATGATATCAGTGATCCGCATAACCCGGTACTCACCGGTCAGGTGTGGATGGGTGGCTTGCTAAACAAAGCGCCCGCTGTGAATGGTGTTGATATAGCCGGTGGTCCGCAAATGATTCAGTTGAGTCTTGATGGAAAGCGATTGTTTGTCACTACATCGCTTTTTTCCACCTGGGATAACCAGTTCTATCCGGATATTCGTCACAAAGGCGGAGTGATGTTAATGGTCGATTGCGATACCGATAAAGGCGGGATGAAAATCAATAAGGATTTTATTGTTGATTTTGGCAAAGAGCCGAATGGACCTTCGCGTTGCCATGAAACGCGTTATCCCGGTGGCGACTGTACTTCTGATATCTGGCTATAGAGCTTAAACAAATGCCTCACATGAATCATAAAGAAGAATATCCGTCCGAGTATCTGGCGAGCATATTGTCAGACGTTAAGACCATCGCCATGGTAGGTGCCAGCCCCGACCCGACCAAGTTCAGCTACGGGGTACTGCGAGTGTTAAACGAGCAGGGCTACAACATGATCCCGGTAAATCCGCGCGAGGCCGGCAATGAAATACGTGGCCTTAAGGTTGTTGCGTCGCTTGCAGATATTGAGGAACCGGTAGATATGGTTGAAGTGTTCCGAGCATCTGAAGCGCTACCCGGTATTGCACAGGAGGCAATAGACATTGGTGCCAAAGTGTTGTGGAGTCAGATCGGTGTTTACAGCGAAGAAGCAGCAAAACTCGCAGAAGATGCAGGATTAAGAGTGGTGATGAACCGCTGCCCGAAAATAGAACTGTTCAGACCGTTCTGGAAGCCGAAGTTGAATCAGGAAATCTGATCGGTGAAAACACATAAAGTGACGTTAAAAAATGTCGGTGTAACACTTGACGTCACTGAAGACACACCAATCTACAAAGCGGCACTGCAAGCCGGTGTGCAGCTGCCAATTGGCTGCGACTACGGGGGTTGTATAACCTGTGCTGCGAAGTTATTGGAAGGCAGTGTGCGACAACCTGGTGCAACTGCGCTTAACAAACGCCAGTCAAAAGCAGGGTATGTATTGTTATGTGTTGCTATGCCAAAGTCTGATTGTGTTGTTGAGGAAGGAGTGGAGTCGCATGGTGAGCTTTATCAGAATCCTTTCACCGGGAAGTTATCCGGGATTGAGTAGTTGTTTGTTTTTGTTTGGTATTGCCGAGTAGGGCACGCCAAGTAGGCGCGCCATGGACGGCGTACCTGTTTAGCCGTCAACAGCGTTAACCGTGCCCATAGAAATAGACAAACCCACCCACACCTGCGGACCTCAAGCGTCTAATAAGTTTTTTGAAATCCTCTGGAGCCGGGTCTAAGCGCCAGGGATGGCGCGTGAGCGCTGTTTGCACAGGGATGTGCTATCAGCGCGGCCCGGTGGAGGAGGATTTCAAAAAATTGCGCAGCAACCCGCAAGGCTTATTAGTCGCGACAAGCCTTTTTGGTTACTTTTGGGGCTTTTCCAAAAGTGACTCGTAGTGCCATGGAATGGCATCGAAAACCGCCATGGATGGCGTGCCTACTCGGCAAGCCCCGTTCGAAAAAAAGCTAAACACTCCCCCCCAACCACTCTTTCAAAGTACG
>CALLLY010000464.1 GCA_938008205.1 uncultured Granulosicoccaceae bacterium | reverse complement strand
CTTTAATCTGCCTGGCTAAGTCTCCCGCAGCACTGACTATTTCCACCAAAGGCGCGGTCTTGATGTTCGACACTGCATACTCACCGCCTAGAACACCAGGTGTCGCAAGACAATATCTCCGGTCATCATGCAACGCGCCTCTCTCCTGCTTCGCCTTTTTTACCAGCACATGCATGTGCCAGTCTTCAAGAAACTCCTCGTCGCTAAAAAGCTGATCAAACTCTGAATCATCCTGCGCCAACACCTCACAGTACACATCTTCCGGACACAGGCGCCAATATTTTCCATTAACATCCTTAATTAACAGATTAGCAAATTCGTTCTGCGCAACAATTTCTGCAGGGTCTACTCCCGACCAGCCCCATGCCTGCTTTACGGCAGTAATAATTAGTGCTTCATCAACCATAAAAGTGTAAACCTCCAAAGGAGAGGGCTGTCGTTGTTTGTCGTGTTATTTCAACACTCTTACGTTTTATGTTTTGTTTCTGACTAAAGCAGCTACAACTATACCGATAATAGTCGGGAATCACGCCTTGTTGCTCTATTTTCTTAACTGACTGAAGTACCAACTGATCTGTTCCCATTCGAAATCTTCCTGCATATGATAATCGAACTGACGTGGATATTTATGATGTTCCAGAATATATTGTAAATGCTGGTGTGCGATCTCAGGATCATAAACGCGCCAAACCATCCTTCGTGTTTTGTTCCAGTTCTCTCTGATAACAAAAAGTGCATTCCCGCCAGCCTTAATCTCATCGTTTAACTGATCACAAAACGGGTCTACTACTTCCCGCTCTTGATGAGACGGCATCCCGTTGTCAGCCAACTCTTCAAAGTCGACAATTAACGACAGATGCCAGCCAAACACTCTTTTAGGTTCAAAGTCTGTTAGTGCAGAGTTCAGTGCAGCAACACACGGCAAGCCTTCCTGCGTCCATTCCATCACGGTGAATTGTTCTTCCGGTAAAACAATTCTGACTTCATTTTCAGACAGATTCTTGTGCTTATCTTTTCCTGACCCGAACATTTGACAAACGCTCCGTGATGCCAACGATAACGACAGCATAACTAATGAAGTACCGACACGTTAGCGTCTTACGGGCTGTTAAGGCTCTACTGCAGGCAAAAAAAACGGCGGGTTATATATACCCGCCGTTTCATACTACCGTTTACTGCTGATATTATTTTCTAAGAATAATCTCAACTCTTCGGTTCTGCTCACGACCGGCAGCGGTTTCGTTACTCGCTAATGGTTGTGTATCGCCGAAACCTCTTGCAGAGATATTGTCTTCCGGTATACCCGCTCTTGAAGAAAGGTACCGCACTGCAGCTGCTGCACGTGCTGTAGAAAGCTCCCAGTTAGTCGGGTATTTCTTACGCAGTTCAGCGCCGATTCCCTGCGAGTCAGTATGACCTTCCACATCAATATGCCAATTCGGATAAGCCGCTACGATCTGACCCACACCACCCAGCAGTTCATTACCCTGACGGCTGAGAGAAGCACTACCCACTCCGTACAGATCACCTGAACCCAGTGTGATCGCTACGGCGGTGTCATCTTCAATGGCGCTTACGCTGGCAGAATCGATTCCTGCAGCTGCGAGTTCCGCTTCAACCTGCTCACGCAGTGACAAGGTTTCATCGACGCGGTCCTGAGCACGCTGGGCAGCTTCATCGATCTGCTGTTGCAGAGTGCTGCGCGCATCAGACAACATTGAGATTTCTTTGTCTGAATCGGTCAGCCTGGCCTGCAATGAATCGATAGTTCCCAGCGCGTCATCACGCTCCGTGGTCAGTGAAGACTTAGTGCTATTGAGCTGTGCAATAAACTTGTTCAGCGTTTTAATATCACTTTGCTCTCTTCCTAACATACCCTGCAGCCTATCCACCTTGCCGGCCAACATAGCCGCTTCTTCAGCAGAGCTGTCACGCTCCTGTGTCACAGCGTCTCTTGCAGAGGTGAGCTCTGAAACCATCGCCTGCAGGTTACCTACTTCGGCAGTTTCTTGGTCGAGTGCACCTTGCAGTGAAGACGCCTGAGCCTGAAGGGTTTCAATATCAGCAAGCGCTTTCGCTTTTTCATCATTCAGGGCAGCCAGATCAGTGGTTGCTGTTTCAAGATTCCCCTGCGTGGTACCAAGCTCTTCTTTCAGCGCAGTAATTTCATCGCCCAGAGTGGTCTTGGTTTCACCAAGTTCCGCTGTGATGTTGTCCCGCTCCTGTTGCATCGCAGCCAGTGCCTCATCGTGTGCAGCCTGAGCTTTTGACAGATCACTCTCAAGAGCGGCTATACCCTGCTTGAGCTCACCCGCTTCTGCGCGAAATTTCTTGGCCTGATCTGAAGCTTCATCCCGGGCACCGGTAATCAGCTTCAGCTCTTTTTCCAAACCGGTCATAGACTCGTTCAGAAGCCCGACTTTGTTATCGGATTCCATACCAGCCTGCTTTGCGGCATCAAGGTCTGCAGTGAGCCCTTCGATGGTGCCATTGAGTTCAACCGTTTCAGCGATAACAGCATCTTTCTCAGCCATCAGCTCACTGACTCTGGAAGCAAGCGCATCGCGCTTGTTCAATAGTTCATCACGTTCAGCGGTAATGGTAACGATGTCAGCTCTTGCAGTTTCAAGATCACCATTGACAGCTACCAGCGACTCTTCACGTTCGGCCAGTGTGCTGTTTGCTTCATCGACCTTACCTTGAGTAACTTCAAGATCACCGTTTAGTGCGTCGATTTTTTGTTGCAGCATGGCCGCTTCTTCCCGCGCTTTAGCGTTGGCGTCTTCAAGACTTACTACTTCATCCTGCAGCGCATTGACTTTCTCACCAAGGCTTGTGACCTCGCTATCACGCAATGACAAAGTATTCACAGCCTCATCACGCATACCCAGCATATTTGCCAGCTGGTTTTGCAAATCTGTTGAAGTACCAGTCAGGCGATTTACATCAGCCTGCCGCAATGACTTCTCTTCATCCAGCATGGTTGTGGTGTTAGCCAGGTTCGCATCGAGCTCTGATACCTTTTCAGTGGAACTACGCAGACGAGCTTCAACGTCAGTCAATTGTCTGGTAGTGGAGTCCAGCTGTTGCTGAAGATCGGCATTAGCTGTCTTAAATTCAACATTGCGTCCCAACGCATCGTCGCGACCGATAGTCACTTCATCGAGCTCAGCTCGAATAGCATCAACCTTCGCAAGTTCTTCGTCTTTAGCAGCGCTGGTTGCCAACGCTTCATCAAGACCAGACTGCAGCTCGGAGATTTTGTCGTTGGCGAGATCACGCTCCTGAATAACTGCGTCAAGCTTCGCTTGTACGGCGGCACTTGCATCGATGGACGCATTGCGCTCATCAGTAACCGAGCTCAACAAGCTCTGCAGTTCCGAAGTTTCGGTTGGCAAATCTTTAACCCGGGTAAGTTCTGCAGTGATTTGCTCCACCTGACCACTTAACGCAGATGATTGTTCACGAGCGCTACCCAGGTCAGTCTCAAGGCTCGACACCCGTGTTCTGGCATCGGTGAGATCGGCAGTCAGACTCTCGGCCTGTGCGTTTAGCTCCGCGGTCTCCGCTTTGGCGGCTTCAATTTCAAGCCTCGCTGCTTCGCCTTCTGCTTTGGCAGTTTCAAGTTCACCCTGCAGTTCGACGACGCGACCTTTAGCGGCGTCGAGCTCTACCGTAAGACCTTCAGCCTGAGCTGTCAGATCAGCAGTCTGTAGCTTTGAAGCATCAAACTCGCCTTGTAGAGTCTCTACCTGCGCTAACGCAGCCATCTTCTCTTGTGTCACGCCATCGAGTTCTAACTGCAGCTTGTTCTGCTCGTCAGCGATAACCCGATTTTCAGCGCGGTTGCTGCAGTTGTTTAAACCACCCAGCACCAGGCCACCAAGCAACAGTGCCGGCATCGCATAGCGGAACAGCCATGAATGATCTGCCCCCTCTTCATGCGCTACTGCGGCTGCCGCAGCGGTTCCTGACTGACTTGTTGTCTTACGTTTTGTTGTATCCACAGCGTTAATATCTCCTTCACCGAGAAACATCTGCCCGATACCATCGGGATTATCAAGTACATCACCTTTACCTATCTGCCGTTTGAGCACACCCATCACACCAGGGGTAATGTAACCAAGCAGATTTTCTGCATCCGACGCTTCCAGATTGGTGCGTGATTGCAGGGTTTCTATCATTTGCTTTTTGTTAGAGATTCCAACCAGACTTGCCAGACGGTTGTTCGACTCTGTGAAAACATCGCGGCTATCACGATCCCGAAACATCACCGCAGGATCTTCAACCACAGTATCGTCACAGTAGCGAATCGCTTCATATAAAAGCTCTCTGCCACCGTGATCACCAGCCACCGTAGAAAAACCATCAAGCACGGTTCCGATAGAACTGTCGACATTACCTCGCAACTGATCGGGCTGCTGCTGCAACAACTCCCCGAGGAAGCTGGTTGCGGCGGCACCGTGTTGATCGCGCACCAATTCAAATAAATTTAATTTCATAACCATTTGTTGCGAATCTCGCTCGCAAAATCTCCGTGTGTTTAACCAGCCCAGTCTAATAGTCTTGACGAGGCAATATTTGTAGCAGAGGTAAATCGATGTAAATTCGGCGGCAACAATTCACACAAAACGTTGAATTTACCGTGTTAATACTGACAGGAATACCGCAGCTGTATTTGCCAGTCCAGAACCGGGGGATTGACGCAAGTGTAGCTGCCGACGGGAAATCGCGATGATACGCTAAGCCCCGAGCATTTTCAGTGAGTGATTTACCAGGATACTGTATTGGTAATCTCAACCGTCAGGCAGTGGCAAACGTATAAAAAAAGCTGCTAAATAAAATCTAATACTGCTTTCGTGACGCCAGATACTCTGAGTTCAATGGAACAGCACGCGCCTGTTCTGTGCTGTCTATCTGAAAGCTGAAACGGTAACTACGAAGCTTATTAAGAAGCGATGGAATATCTTCCTCTTCGAGCTGCACATCTACCTCTTGTTCATCGATTGTAGCGAAGAATTCAGAGGTACCATACGGCACACACTGAGGCAGCGCCTTGAACTGATACAGGTGCGCGCTCATTGACAGCCACTCTTCCAACACATAAACAGTCTTTTCACGCTTTTGAGGTCCATCGTGCATTAACACGATGTCGCCATTTTTCAGGTAACTGAGAGAATCCAAAATATGATAGTCGTCAGTGGCCGGGTGCCAGTCGCGAGTATCCACAGACCAGTTAACAGACGTCATACCCATGGAATCAGCAACTCTGTTCACTACATGATCCGTCGCACCAAAAGGTGCTCTAAAACAGGTTAACGGCGGACCACCGGCATCAGCTACCGACTCGTTTGCTTTTCGAAACTGCCGCTCTATGCTGCTTTCAGGCTCATTGGTTAGCTTTACATGGCTGTGAGTGTGATTGCCAATGGCATGGCCACCGTAAAGAATGGCTGAAATTTTTTCCGGCTCTTTGCGCGCACGTTGCCCGGTAACAAAAAAAGTGGCTTTGGCACCGTAGTTTGCGAGTACACCAAGCAGTTGTTCGGTAACGCCATCTGCAGAGGGCCCGTCATCAAACGTGAGGTAGATAACCGGGCGTTCGTCACGCTGATCTGCAAAAGACACCGTTGCAAAGCACGTACAAATGGCTACTGCAAGAAGTTTGTATAAGTGGTACAAGCTGACTCTCTTTGTACGGCTTTTGTTTCAGGCAACAGCACTCACGCGTCATCACCGCTATTCAGGCCAAAGTTTACCCACTTATTTATCATGAAGATACAAACGCAAAGGGTCACACTTAAGTTTTAATCCAAGGTGCCAAACATATGTGTAACATAATAATTACACTGTGTTTCTTCTACATAATTACTGACCTCAACTGGCCTTTGCCAATCCCTGCGAATCACGTTCCATTGCTTCCTGAATCATTCGACGCGCCGTCGCACTATCGCGCCAGCCATCAATCTTTACCCACTTTCCAGGCTCAAGATCTTTGTAATGTTCGAAGAAGTGCTGGATCTGTTGTTGCGTAATATCCGGCAAATCGACGTAGTTTCGAATACCGACGTAACGACGGGAAATACTACTCGAAGGGACTGCGACAATTTTCTCATCAATGCCACCGTCGTCTTCCATAACCAGCACACCCACCGGCCGACAGTTCATTACAGCACCCGGGACAATCGGGCGCGTGTTGCAGATCAGAACATCGATCGGATCGCCATCATCAGACAAGGTATGCGGCACGAACCCGTAATTTCCGGGATAGCGCATTGGAGTGTATAAGAATCGATCAACCACCAGCGCACCAGAGGCTTTGTCGAGCTCATACTTGATCGGTTCACCGCCGATTGGCACTTCAATAATAACGTTGATGTCCTCTGGAGGATTTTCACCAGCGGCAATTGCGTCAATGTTCAATTTGCTTACTCTCAGTGTTTTTATTTGGCTCTTCATGAATAAACCGGCGCAAAATTCGGGCTGGAATAACGCCCGTTAGTCCGGTTTATCAAC
>CALLLY010000463.1 GCA_938008205.1 uncultured Granulosicoccaceae bacterium | reverse complement strand
AGAACTGTGTGGATTTTTCGCATTGGAATACTCTTTCGGGACACGCTCGACTCGGCAGGTTTTGAGGTGCCGATAGCGTATCGAAAAGATTAAAAAACAATGCGTTAGGAAGGGATTTTGGCCATTTTTAATGGCCATTCTGGAAATCATTGAAAAGTGATCATTTATTTCCAGAATGGGTGATCAAATTATTCCAGAATCACTGATCAATTAATTCCAGAATCGGTGATCACTTTGCGCCGGAATACGCAAGGGATTTGCGGATTCTGCCGCGAAATATTCGAAAATGCAGGCGGGTCCGTTAGAAGCTGGTGCTGCATTTCGCACACAGACAGCGCCCAAAAGCGGGTCGCCCATTTTTATCGCACCATATAAATATCCAAGATCCGTTGTTTTTATTGATGAGCTACCAAAAACAGCAACGGGTAAAACTCAACGTTATTTGTTGAAGTCATAGTACGTTTATAGCTTTGAAAAGTTCTTTCTGCGCCTCGTCACTCTGCCGGTATCGTGTCTTATCCACGCTACCTGGAAATACACCGGAGGTAGTTAATGGCATACTTCATACTTCATCCTTCAACCTGAATTGGGTCAAGGCAAAGGGCTACGCTAATGGTGTACTGACTGAAGACGGTTTGCTTTTCGTTGGTGGACAAATTAGCTGGAATGCGATCAGGTGTTTAGAAGTCATGATTTCATTGGTCAAATGGAACAAACATTAAAAAACATATTGGTTATTGTCGAGGAGGCTGGGGGAACCGCTGCTGATATTGTTCGCCTTACCTGGTTTGTTATTGATAAAAAGGAATACCTAGATCGACAAAAGGAATTAGGCGCGGTGTACCGGCGTGTTCTTGGTCGAAATTTTCCAGCCATGACAATGGTAGTAGAGGCGGGGTTGGTTGAAGATGAAGCGCTGATAGAAGTTGAAGCATCAGCCAGACTGAATCCACTGTGATATTAGTGACACTTGTTTAGAGGGACAAAATAGTTGGCAAAGTGTATGTAGATTGTATGAGCGTTGATCAGGTAATGCCGTTGGCTGCAGATAGGGCGGGGAGTCGGTGCTTGTGGTTTCAGCCGACGGCGATAGTTATGCAAGCTATTGTGATAATCTGTAGGGGGCTCTCGAATTTCCAATGCATAGGTTGTTGCTCATTCGTCGAGCGCGCTGGTAACAGCGTTGCAGTGCAGGTGTACTATTGTTTCACCAAATTGACAACCATGTAAAGACTGCCAGATTCCCACTAAAACTTTAAAAACCATGAAATATTCATTAGAAAGAGTTACCGTAGATGCGGTTAGAAATCTGGTTATTGAGGTACCAGAGTTTGCCGCGTTTCCGATACGGCGATTAAATTCATCCGGGACCGACAATATTCTCTTTATGCTCGGTGATCGCTATGTTGTGAGATTCCCAAGACGTAAAAGCACCAATACTCAACTAATAAACGAACTCGATTGGATTGCGCGTTTTCGTGGTTTAGTGCTTGAGGTGCCAAAACTAATTCATAGGGGTTATGCAAAACCGTTTCATTGTGAATATGGAATCTATTCGTGGATCGATGGCGCTATCGCGGTACCAGATAAAATATCAAACCCGCAGGCTGCTGCAAATACACTGGCGGAATTTCTGAAGGGTTTACAAGAGGTAAGTACAGCTGGTGCGCCTTTAGCTGGAGACCAAAACTGTAATCGCGGAGTCAGATTGAAAAAACTGACGCACCTGACCCTTGGTGCTATCAAAACACTTAGTGATGAGATTGATACGGATCGCGCGCTAAAAATCTGGGAGGAAGCCTGCGATGCATCGTTTAAAGGCCAACCGGTTTGGGTGCACGGGGACTTAAAGGCCGACAATCTGATTGCTGCCAGTGGGGACCTAAGAGCTGTTATAGACTGGGGCTTATGTGGGGTTGGAGATCCTGCGATCGATTATTCTGCAGCGTGGACATGGGTTGATCGCACCGCACGGCAGAATTTCCTTGACGCCTTTGATTTAACATCAGACGATAGGGCCAGAGCCAAAGGATGGGCATTGTACTGCGCCGCAATAGCGTTGAGTTATTATCGCAATGGTCTCAACGAGGATTTGAGCAAACAATCGAGGTATGTACTTTTTAACCTTGGTTTGCTGGTCGATGACACAGTTGATACTTGAGTTGCAGGTTGCTTGCTTCGATGAGTTGGAAGATAAAGAAGCAATATTGAGTAATCATGAAGAAACATAAAGCAGGGTGACGCCAAAGTGACCTGTGCAAAGACCAGAGCTGAAATTATTACCTGAACAAGTGTATGTTAGGAGTGGCGAAATCGTCGTAAACTATATTGGCGAGAAACAGCCAGAAAGTTAAGAACCGAATTAGCAACAAATTTGTCAACTCCGGGATAACAAACATGACAGAGCAGGTCAAAGCAAACGGAATAAACATCAGCTACAGAATCGATGGTCCGCAGGATGCGCCCATCGTTATGCTCAGTAACAGCCTGATGTCGAACCTCACGATGTGGGAACCTCAGATGTCAGTGCTGACGAAATCCTTTCGTGTGCTCCGATATGACACTCGCGGGCATGGTGATACAGATGCGCCAACCGGGCCTTATACCATCCAGTTGCTGGCTGAAGATGTGATTGCTCTGCTTGATGCTTTAAAGATTGATAAAGTGCACTTTGCCGGGCTGTCGATGGGAGGCATGATTGCCTAGTATCTGGGGGCCAACCATAGTGAGCGTCTTCATTCACTTATGCTATGCGATACCGCCAGTGAGATGCCAACACTGGAAATGTGGAATGATCGTATTTCAACAGCGCGGGATAACGGCATTAGTGCTTTGCTTGACGGCACACTAAAGCGTTGGTTTACAGAACCGTTTCGTGAAAACGATAAAGCAGCTGTTGAGAAAGTGGCGCAAATGATCCGCACGACTAATACTGACGGTTACATTGCCTGTGCCAGCGCTGTGAGGGATATGAGCCAGACTTCTATTCTTTCGAGAATATCAGTGCCAACGATTATTATTGTCGGGGAGGATGATCCCGCCTGTACCGTGGAGCAATCCCGAGTACTTGAGGAGCATATTGAGGGGGCGGAACTTGTAGTGATCAAGAATGCTGCACATCTGTCCAATATTGAAAAGACTGATGAATTTAACGAAGCGATATTGAGCTTTTTGCATAGGATTTAAACGGAGGATTTAGACGGACATCCGTTTTTATTTAACTGCAGAACAGCCCCTCATAGGCATCAACAATGCGCGCGGTACCAGTGCACCGTTAACGGCCTCGTCTTGAAAAGTGACGCATTCAAAAAGGAAATACCATGTCATCACCCGACCGTTCATTGTACCTGCGCTATTCAAATGCTCTCCGCCATCCTAACGATTTTTCTGCAGCGGTCTCCGGTTTCTTTTCCTCAGACGCAAACATCAACGTAGTACACCCGTTCAATGAAGTGCAGGGCGCAGACGCGTATCTTTCCAGGTTTGTCGTCCCTCTTCAGCAGGCATTTGTCGGGCTTTACCGCCGTGACGACATCACGATGGCCGGGCAGTTCCAGGGACAGGATTGGATCAGTTCAACAGGCTATTACGTCGGACAATTTGCACACGACTGGATTGGGCTGAAAGCCACAGAAACACTGTGTTACTTGCGCTACGGGGAGTTTCACCAGATTGAAAATGGTAAAGCGGTCGAAAGCTATATCTATCTGGACATTCCTGAACTAATGATCGCCTGCAATCAATGGCCTCTGACCATGGGGCCGGGTCTGTCGCGCGGATATACCGGGATGATACAAGGGCCCGCGACCCGTGACGGTGTTATTACAAATGCGCCTGAACCTGCCGAAGGGCAGCGCAGCTATCAACTTGTTACCGATATGCTCAGCGCATTGGCAACCGAAGACGAAGCGTGGCGACCTTACTGGCACGACAACATGATGTGGTATGGTCCGGGCGCTTTTGGCAGTTTCGTCGGTATCGAACAATTTGCATCATTCCAGGTTCCCTTCGAGTCGCAGTTTGAGGGGTGGTCCGGTGGGTCCAAAAATAACGGGATGACAAAGCATTTCACGCGATTTGGCGAAGGGAACTATACCTGCTCGGGCGGCTGGCCATCCCTGACGGGTATCAACGTGAAATCGTTCCTTGGACAGGAGCCATCGAACGAGCGGGTCTTCATGCGGGTTTGTGACTGGTGGCGCCGCGAAAATGAGCTTCTCGTCGAAAACTGGGTCTTCGTCGATGTTCCTCATGTCTTGCTGCAGTTGGGGTTTAATCCATTGCCACACTGGAAGGGGGAGTGACTGCAGAACAGTTGTATGAACGACTAGGAAGCTAGAACTGCGTGCAATAGCTGAGGCATTTAAAGTAGCAACGCTTGCACTGGAATAAGGCTATGAAGATAGCAGGATGAACCTTCATACCCGAACAACGCTTGCCGTGGCCTTGATAGAATCAAATTAGGTCGCGCCACAAATATCGTCGTACCATTCATATCCAGAATGTTTTTTTCGGCAACACCTGAACAAGTTGAGTTTGAGGCACGATCAGCCAAAGCGGTTCTCACACTCAAGCCATCCATCTCGATCACCTAATCGTTCTTCCACAAAGCTCACAAACAACTGCACCTTGGACGACAGATGTCTGTGTCTAGGATAGAGTGCATAAAGTATTGAGTTTGGTGGTTTGAAATCATCCAGCACCTCAACCAGCTGACCGGCTCTCAACGCATCACAGGCTACGAAGGTCGGCAACAGAGTGATACCACCATCAGCGATAGCGTCATCTCGCAGTACTTCGCCGTTATTGGACCACATGGCGCAGGTGATCGGTACGCTCATATCACCGTCAGGACCGGTAAGCTGCCAGTGACTGCCTGATTGGTTGTAGCCGTAGTGCAGGCAACGGTGTTGTATTAGTTCACGCGGGTGTTGTAGCTTTCCGGTGATGGCGAGGTAGCCCGGACTGGCGCATAGGATACGTTGGGTCTGCGCCAGTTCTTTACTGACTAAACTGGTGAGTGTTAAAGGCTCCGATATTCTAATGGAGATATCAAAACCTTCTTCTATCGGGTCGACCATCCGATCGGCCAGCGAAAGCTCTATGTGCACGGCCGGATGCAGCTGCATAAATTCGGCAACGATCTTTGATAAGTGCATTGTGCCGAATGACATAGGTGCGTTAATCCGCAGACGACCTTGTGGTTGTGCCTGCAGTTGG
>CALLLY010000462.1 GCA_938008205.1 uncultured Granulosicoccaceae bacterium | reverse complement strand
CTCGCAGCACCCGCCAGACTCGGGGAACTGTTTGTTCGACTGGAAGCGCTAACCCCGGGGGAGTTTAAAACCGGTGGAGCCGGGCTTGACGTTCTCTATGGCTTTCATGATTCACCGTTTGGGCAGTGTCTGCTGGGAGTCACGGATCGAGGTGTGTGCGGCTTGCACTTCGTGGCAACCGATTCCAGTCGGGACCAGGTTTTTGCGGAATTTACGTCACGCCTGCCTAACGCCCGCTATCAGTCCGATCCGGCCAAAACTGCGGCAACTGTCTCGCAGATTTTTACAGCCGCTGAACCTGCTTCTTTATCTCTGTTGGTTGGCGGCACACCCTTTCAGCTCAAAGTCTGGGAGGCACTGCTGAGAATTCCGGTCGGTCACCGGGTCAGTTACCAGCAACTGGCGCAGTCTATCGACAAACCGCGTGCCATGCGTGCCGTGGGTACCGCCGTCGGCTGCAATCCGGTAGCGCTATTGATTCCCTGCCATCGGGTGATTCGTGGAGACGGCCAGCCCGGCGGGTATCGATGGGGGCTGGGGCGTAAGCTGGCGGTGCAGGGCTGGGAGTCGACGCAGTATCCTCACAATTTGCGCTAAGCCATTGAAATTACAATAAACGAACGGTGGTGATTCAGGTTGACGTTTACGTAAACGTCAATATAATGCGGGAAGCGTCTCAGGAAGTGTTTTATTGCCTGGGCCCTGTTGGCACTGCAGTTGCCGCATTCCCTCCAATTTCATCACAACAGGTGGCTCATGTTTAATGCGTCGATGAACTTCGCACTGGGCGAAGAGGTTGAATCACTCCGGGAAATGGTCCATCGCTGGGCGCAGGAACGCGTCGCACCGATGGCCGCTGAGATCGACAAGAGCAATCGCTTTCCAGCCGAATTGTGGCCAGAGATGGGGGAGCTAGGCCTGTTGGGTATTACCGTAGGCGAAGAGTTCGGTGGTGCCGACATGGGGTATCTGGCGCATACCATCGCGGTTGAAGAGATTGCCAGAGCCAGCGCATCGGTGTCGTTGTCTTACGGGGCGCACTCAAATTTATGTGTCAATCAAATCCGTCTTAACGGCACTGATGAACAGCGACAAAAATATTTACCAAAGCTCGTCAGTGGTGAAAACGTTGGTGCGTTGGCAATGTCTGAAGCAGGCGCGGGTTCCGACGTGGTTTCAATGCGGCTCAAGGCGGAAAAGAAGCAGGGCTACTATGTACTGAACGGCAATAAGTACTGGATTACAAACGGACCCGATGCCGACACATTAGTGGTATATGCAAAGACTGATATGGATGCCGGTTCGCGCGGTATAACCGCATTTATTATTGAAAAAGACTTCATAGGATTTTCCACCTCAGAGCATTTCGACAAACTCGGTATGCGCGGCTCCAATACTGCGGAATTAGTCTTTACCGATTGCGAAGTACCCGAAGAAAATATTCTGGGCATTGAAGGCAAAGGCGTTAACGTGCTGATGTCCGGGCTCGACTATGAACGTGTTGTGTTAGCCGGTATCGGCGTTGGTTTAATGCACGCCTGTCTTGATCACATCATGCCGTACATGCATGAACGCAAACAGTTTGATCAACCAATTGGCAACTTCCAGCTTATGCAGGGCAAGGTGGCCGATCTATACACCACCATGAATTACTCTCGCGCTTATGTGTATGCAGTGGCGGCAGCTTGTGATCGTGGCGAAGTCACTCGTCAGGATGCAGCAGGCTGTGTATTGGTATCCAGTGAAAAAGCCATGGAGCAAGCGGTGCAGGCGGTGCAGGCTATGGGGGGTGCAGGCTTTCTTAATGACTCACCGGTCAGTCGGATTATGCGAGATGCCAAGCTTATGGAAATCGGTGCCGGTACCAGTGAGATCCGCCGCATGTTAATCGGTCGGGAATTGATGCGGGTGACCAGTTGAGTGTCTTAAAGTCTTCAATTTCTGCTGCATCAGCAGAATTTTTGCAAAATCAACAAGCCCATCAACAGGCACTGCAGCAAATACAGGAAGCGGCAGTTGCAGCCGCGGCAGGTGGTGGTGAAAGATCACGGGACAGGCATCTGTCGCGAGGCAAGATGCTGCCACGTGATCGTGTTGCACATTTGCTTGATGCCGGTTCACCGTTTCTCGAAGTCGGTGCAACCGCAGCCCACGGAATGTATGACGGTGCAGCACCCTGCGCGGGACTAATAGCCGGTGTCGGGCAGATCCACGGGCAGGATGTCATGGTGGTGTGTAACGATGCCACGGTTAAAGGTGGTACTTATTATCCGTTAACGGTAAAAAAACATCTGCGTGCACAGGAAATAGCAGAGCAAAACAACTTGCCGTGTATTTATCTGGTAGACAGTGGCGGCGCTAATCTGCCAAATCAGGATGAAGTGTTCCCCGATCGCGATCACTTCGGGCGCATCTTCTATAACCAGGCCAATATGTCGGCCAAAGGTATAGTGCAGATAGCTGTGGTGATGGGTTCCTGTACCGCAGGCGGGGCGTATGTACCTGCGATGTCTGATGTCACTATTATTGTGAAAGAGCAGGGCACTATATTTTTGGCGGGGCCACCGTTGGTCAAGGCTGCCACTGGTGAGGTAGTCAGTGCTGAAGACCTTGGTGGCGGGGATGTACACACTCGATTATCCGGTGTTGCAGATACCCTTGCAGACAATGATGAACATGCCCTCGCACTGGCGCGCGAAGCGGTAAGAAACACCAACCGCACAACAGCTTTATCACAGCTGCGACTGCAAAGCATTGAAGAGCCCTTGTACGATGCAGAAGAAATTACCGGTGTTGTTCCAGCGGAATTAAAAACGCCCTACGATATACGAGAGGTGCTGGCGCGTGTCCTGGATGGCTCACGTTTCGATGAATTCAAAGCGCGCTACGGTGTCACACTGGTTTGTGGCTTTGCCCATATACACGGCATGCCTGTGGGGATTGTGGCAAACAATGGTGTGCTGTTTTCCGAATCTGCAGTGAAAGGGGCGCACTTTGTACAACTGTGTTCACAACGGAAAATACCGCTGGTGTTTCTGCAGAACATCACTGGTTTTATGGTTGGCCAACAATACGAAAGTGAAGGTATTGCACGCCACGGTGCCAAACTGGTCACGGCAGTGGCTTCCACCAAAGTGCCTAAAATCACATTGCTGGTGGGCGGATCCTTCGGTGCCGGTAACTATGGCATGGCAGGTCGTGCTTACAGTCCACGATTTTTATGGACGTGGCCTAACTCAAGAATCTCTGTCATGGGAGGGGAACAGGCCGCCGGTGTGCTTGCCACAGTAAAACGTGATGCACTGGAGCGTAAAGGGGAATCCTGGTCAGTGCAGCAGGAAGCCGACTTCAAACAGCCGACCATCGATATGTTTGAAGAACAATCGCATCCGCTGTATGCCTCTGCAAGACTGTGGGATGACGGTATTGTCAATCCGGTAAAAACCCGTGATGTTCTGGCGTTGAGTCTTCGGGCAAGTCTGAATGCACCTATAGAGGAGACGCAATTTGGCGTCTTCAGAATGTAGCGATGTCTATGTTTAATAAAATACTCATTGCCAACCGTGGCGAAATTGCCTGCAGAATTATTCGCACCTGCAAGCGCCTTGGCATTGCAACCGTCGCGGTGTATTCCGACGCAGATGCCAATGCGTTGCATGTTGCCAGTGCTGATGAAGCAGTACGCATTGGTGAGGCTGCAGTCGCCGATAGTTATCTAAAATCCGATGTTATTATCGAAGCAGCCCTTGCAACTGGTGCACAGGCAATTCACCCGGGTTACGGGTTTCTTTCAGAAAACCCCGACTTTGTAGATAAAGTGAACGCCGCTGGTCTGAGGTTTATCGGCCCGTCTGCGCAGGCCATACGTGCGATGGGTTTGAAAGACGCTGCCAAAAAACTCATGGACGATGCCGGTGTTCCGGTAGTGCCCGGTTACCATGGTGAAAATCAGGACCCTGCATTTCTGGCAACACAAGCCGAAGAAATCGGTTATCCGGTATTGATAAAAGCGCGTGCCGGTGGCGGTGGAAAGGGCATGCGAAAGGTAGAGCAACCCGCAGACTTTGCACAGGCACTGGAAGGCGCACAGCGGGAAGCGCAGGCAAGCTTTGGTGACAGTAGTTGTCTGATTGAAAAGTATATTAATACCCCAAGGCATATAGAGATTCAGGTGTTCGGTGATGACCACGGTAACGTGGTGCATTTGTTTGAGCGTGATTGTTCGCTGCAACGTCGGCATCAGAAAGTTATAGAAGAAGCGCCCGCACCGGGTATGACCAATGACATGCGCCGCGCCATGGGAGCCGCAGCAGTGAAAGCCTGTCAGACCATAAACTACTCCGGAGCAGGTACCATAGAATTCATCGTAGACAGCAGCAACGGTTTACAGCCGGATGCCTTCTGGTTTATGGAAATGAATACCCGCTTGCAGGTAGAACATCCGGTCACCGAAGCCATTACCGGGCAGGATCTGGTTGAATGGCAAATACGAGTTGCGGCCGGGCAGACTCTGCCGTTATCGCAAAATGAATTGTCTATAAACGGGTGGGCGTTTGAAGCCCGCGTATATGCCGAAGATGTTGAAAGTGGTTTTCTACCTGCAACCGGTACGTTAGAGCATTTAAAATTTCCCGAATTTGCACGCATTGATACCGGTATTCGTCAGGGTGATACCATCACCCCTTACTACGACCCGATGATCTCCAAGGTCATTGTTCATGCGCAAACGCGTGAGCAGGCGCTTAAC
>CALLLY010000461.1 GCA_938008205.1 uncultured Granulosicoccaceae bacterium | reverse complement strand
GAAGGCTTTGAGCTTGGTGTGTCACGACCGGAAGTGATTCAAAGAGAAATTGATGGCGTCATTCAAGAGCCGTTCGAATTACTGGTCGTCGATGTTGAAGATCAGCATCAGGGCTCGGTGATGGAAGAACTCGGTTTGCGTAAAGCCGAAATGAAAAACATGGAACCCGACGGCAAAGGCCGCGTAAAGATGGAATTTCTTATTCCTTCACGCGGGTTGATCGGTTTCCGCGGTCAGTTTCTGACCATGACATCCGGTTCCGGTATTTTAACCAGTGTCTTTGATCACTACGGTCAGGTGAAAGCCGGCAAAGTGATAGCCAGACAAAACGGTGTGCTGGTATCAATGGTAATGGGTAAAACGGCGGCGTTTTCATTGTTTAATCTGCAGGACCGCGGCAGACTCTTTCTTGGCCATGCCATAGAAATTTATGAAGGGCAGATTATCGGTATTCACTCGCGCTCGAATGATCTGACCGTTAATGCCACCAAAGGTAAGCAGCTGACGAACGTGCGGGCATCGGGAACCGATGAAGCGCTTACCTTAACGCCACCGATTGTGCATACCTTGGAACAGGCGCTCGAGTTTATTGAAGATGACGAGTTAGTCGAAGTGACGCCTGAAAGTATTCGTCTGCGGAAGAAGATGCTGAAGGAAACTGATCGTAAGCGTGCTTCAAGGGCTGCAGCTTAGGTAGGGTTAGCATCTTTTAGTTTGTAAAAGTCATTACCCTGGCCGGTTTACCAGGAAACCCGACGCGTGAGCGAGGCAACCCGTTGTATTTTCCACTCGCTGACGCTTCGGGCTTTCTGTGAAACACCTAATGTACAGGGTTGTACAACACCCTTTTAACGCGTTCGCTTTAACGTAAAGTATCCAGAGATCACTCTGTTTATCGCGGTGATTATGCAAATCGCTGCAAAGATCCAAGCGATCAATGCAAAGTGCTGTGGCAACAGACACATGATCACGAAACAGATAATAGTTTCGGTACCCTCAGCCAGGCCATCCAGATAGTACAGTCCTTTATAGCCGAACTCGGGGTGGCTGATGTTGCGTTTTTCTGCCATAGACGAAAACGCCAGAAAGCTTGCGCCGGTGCCAACAAAGCTTGCTACCAGAACGGCGGCGGGTAATGCGTTGACCGAAGGATTGGCAATGGCAAAGCCGAGTGGAAACATCGCATAAAAAATAAAGTCCAGGGTGATATCCAGAAATGCACCGGCATCGGTGGGTTGTTGCAACCGTGCAAGCTCGCCATCTATGCCATCTGCCAGTCGATTCAACAGCAGCATCAGCAATGCCATGGTGGTCAAACCAAGTGCTGCAAATAGTACTGCGCACAAGCCGATTAAAAATCCGATAGTGGTGGTTTGATCAGCTGTGAGCCCTGCGTTGTACAGTGTTTTGGCAACCTGTTTCAGCGCGGGCTTTAGAATCGGTACGACGTGCTTGTCCAGCATGCTTAGCTCTGCGTTGAGTCGATAGTAGAGAAGCTGACTTGTGGTTGTGAGGGTTCGTGTGGTTTTAATTCTATAGTTTCTGCATGGGCAGGAACATCGGCCCGATCATGTGTCACTAACAGTGTTGGCAGGTGCCTGGCGTGGTTCCAGGTGAAGTGTCGTATTTGTTCTCTCAGTGTGACGTCAAGCCTTGAGAAAGGCTCGTCCAGCAGTAGCGCATTGGGATTGGATAACAACGTGCGCAGCAGGCTAACGCGGGCTCGCTGACCACCGCTCAGGGTGAGGGGGTCGCGATTCGTCATGCCCTGCAAGCCGGCTTGCTTCAGGCTTTGCTCTACTTTGTGTTGCCGATCGGCTTTGCTGCCACCTCGCAGTCCGAACTTAAGGTTCTGGCCTACGCTCATGTGCGGGAATAAATAGTCCTGTTGCAGCATTAAGCCCAGCTGGCGTTTTTCTGCAGGCAGGTCGGTAAGTCGGGTATCACCGAGCCATACGTCTCCGGTGGCACGAAGGCGCGAGTCCAGAGTGCCGGTAATCCAGCTGAGAATGGTGGACTTGCCGCTGCCGCTCGGCCCCATCAACGCAAGCACACCACCGGGTTCAATGCTGAAAGAAAGATCTTGGCATAACAAGGTTCCGTCTGGCAGGCTCACGCTCAGGCGTTCTATTTTCAAGCTATTCATGCGGCTTGTCTGTTGATAAATCGCGGTAACCACAGGGCTGCACAAAACGCCAGCAGTGGCAGCAAACTTTGCAGTGCGGCGAGGGTAGCAATGATTCTTCTGTCGACCCCTGAAAAACTGGTGACCAGTTCTATCGCCAGTGTCTGATGACGTCCGGCGCCCAGTAGCAGTGTCGGCAGATACTGCGCGACACTCACCGCCAGTGCAACGGCTGCCGCCTGACAAATCGGTTTGATTAACAGAGGTATTCTTACGCGCAGTAAAACCTTCCAGTATCCGGCGCCCAGCACAGCTGCGGCATGGTTCCAGTTGGGGTCGAGTTCGCGCCATGCCACCGCCAGCAGCAAAACCACGTAAGGCAGTGCATAGACCCAGTGAGCATAAACCACTGTCAGCCAGTGACCGTCTGCTCCCAATAGCAAGGCAATTGCCTGCCAGCCAAACAATAGTGTGACCTGAGGGATGAGTAACGGGATGTACCACAGCCAGTCCAGTCGCGGCACGCTGCCGCGTCTTTCGCATTCGAGCCAGGCTACCGCAGCAGCGATAGCCAGTAGCAGTGTGACGACCGCAATGCTCAGTGTGGTGAGCAGTGGGGCGGCAAATTCTGCAGAGCGACCATTCCAGTGATCAAGTGTCCATTGTGTAGGCAAACTGTGTGGAAAGCGCCAGCGCCGCGTGAAGCTCCACACCAGTAACAGCACCAGTGACACAATGCTTATCACCTGAATAGAAGCGGTTAGCAGTTGTCCGATGGTTCTGAACGTTTGCATTGCTGTGCCTCGATGGCCGCTTTCGCGGCGGCTGGCAGCTATATAGGAAATGCTTTTTTCGATCAGAAAAACACAGCAGTAAACAGCCCCGACTCCCAACGCCAACAATAACGCACCGGCTGATGCAACAGAACGCGAACCCGGATCGTTGACGATGGAGAGCAGAAACACGGAGAACGTTGGCGGGTTACCGGGCCCGAGTAGAATAGCTACGTCGACCACGCTTAAGTTGAAAGCCAGTACGATCAATAGCGTTAACCTGATGCGTGGGTACAGCACCGGCAATATAAGCCGGCTCCAGCAGCGTGCCGGTGCGTACCCCAGGGTACGACCAATTCTAAGCGCGGCATCGACCTTTATAGTGGACAGTTGGGCGGCAGCGGTAAGCAGCAAAAATGGTGTTTCCTTGATCACCAGGCCGAGTATCAGTGACCAGCCACCGCTATCAGGAATGACCCAGTCAGTGGGTGGGCGGCTCCAGCCTGAAAGTGAAGGTGAGATAAGCCTTACTAACCAGCCGCTGGGGGCAATCAGAAAGATCAAACCGACAGCGAGAGCTGCATGTGGTACCGCAAGCAATGGCGGCAGACACGCAATGAGAAACTTCCATAAACGCGTACCATGTGCACACACCAGCGTCGCGATAGTCAAAAGCAACGCGATCACGGTAGCGATTACACCGGTTTTAAGGGATAGCCATATGGATGGCAGAAACCTCGGGTCGTTAAATAACTCTGCAAAGCCGTTGCCGGTGGCAATGGTTGGCATTAACCCGAAGGCAGGTATCACACTGCCAAGTAAACCGAACACTAACGGTGTAAAGAACGCGAGTGCAATGGCCGCGCCGGTAAGACGAATCATGAGAGCTGTGGATGCGTGTGAGTTGTCATAGATAACTCACACGCAACCTTAATCAATCAATTGCCGTATCGTTTCAACCAGGCTTTTTCCAGTGCTTCAGCCCATGAAGCGTGTGGTTCTGGCAGGGTTTTTCCAGAGCCGATAGGCAGCGCCCACGGGCCAAAGTCAATTGATGTGAACTGCTCTTTTGCGGTGGCATCGAGTTTAGCAATGTCGAGTACTGTCGGATCACCCCAGTGCTCAGGGTTTGCCTTACGAGCCTGCGCTTCGGCAGAAATAAAGTAGTTGGCAACGACCATTGCACCGGCTTTTGCTTTGGCGTTAAATGGAATAGTAACAAAATGCGTGTTGCCAATAGTACCGTCAGCAAAGGTATACGTTCGCACCGAGTCCGGCAGCTGCCCGTTTTTTACTGCAGCGCTTGCTTCATTAGGATTGAATGAAATGGAGATATCCAGCTCTCCATCATCAACCATCTGACGCGTGTTTTCAGCACTGGCTGGCCAGCTTTTGCCTTTGCCCCACAGGTGCGGGTGAAGTTCATCAAGGTATGACCACAAAGGTGCAGTGACTGAGTCGAAATCAACATCCGCTACCGGCTGGCTGAGCGCTTGCCTGTCATTGGTGAGTTCATGTAAGAGTTGCTTGACCATCGTGGTGCCGTGAAAAACAGGCGGTGCGGGGTACGCGAAACGCCCGTCGTTTTTTACAAACTCCAACAGCTCGGTGGCAGAGGAAGGTGGCGTTTCCAGTACTGCAGAGTCATAGATAAACACGAGTTGTGCACCACCCCAGGGTGACTCCAGACCTTCGACCGGTACCGAAAAATCCGTGGTTAACGATTCGGAATCCTGCAGGTTTGTCGCGTTGGGCAACGTCGTCGCAAACGAACCCCAGGTAAGATCATTGTTTTTCATGTTGGCAAAGTTTTCACCGTTCACCCACATGAGATCCACGTTGCCGTCTTTATTGCGTCCGACAGCTTTGGCAGCTTCGAGCTGACTCACGACTTCGGCTATGTCGCCGATTTTTACATGCTCAAGAGTAACGTCATACTCTGATTTGAGTTGCTTTCCTGCCCATGAAATGTAGCTATTGATACGATCGCTGCCACCCCAGGCATTGAAGTAGACGGTTTGTCCCCGGGCTTTTTCAAGAGTCTGTGACCACGGTTCACCAATCTCGTCGGCAACGGCATTGTGGGCGATTAAAGAGGCAACGCCGAAAACGGCGATGGCACAACATTGCAGAGATTTATTCAGGTTCATGGTACTGGACTGTTTGCGTGTGGAGACTATAAATGCCGTAGAGATAACGGGCGAAGTGTATCAGATACACCGATATTACCGACCAGAACTCACCAGAGAGTAAGGTCAATACCGATACGACAATGCAAACAAAGAAAAGTTACGTTGAACGACAGGTTTAGAGGGATTCAGCGTATTTTGGTGACGCTTGTGGAACGGGCTGCGTGCGCCCCCGGCAAGGGCCGCGCTTCAAAAGTAAGCGCGGTCGGAGTCTATGATCAGCGCGGGTTAGTGGCGAAAATTTCAACGCGACGATTGTTCGCTCTGCCTTCGGCTGTGGTGTTGGTGTCAATCGGGTTGCGCTCACCGTAGGCTTTCGCTGCCATTCTGTTGTAGGAAATGCCGCGTTTGGCCAGAAAATCGACAACGGTTCTGGCTCGTCTCTCGGAGAGTCGCTGGTTGCGATCTGCTTCACCGTCACTGTCGGTATGCGCCTTGATCACCAGATTGGTGCGCGGGTATTGGCGCAGTGTGCGTTGCACATCGTCCAGAATGTCTACGGCTTCATCGGTCAGCTCGGCGGACGCTGTTTTAAACGTAACCCCTTCGATAGTGCCGGAAAACAATGCGCATCCATAGCGGTCAACCGTCGAGCGACTTACGGTATTCGGGCACTGGTCAGCACGGTCGAGTACACCATCGCGGTCGCTGTCTTTTGGAATCACGGCAGCGGCAAGAATTGGTTCAGGTTTGGGTTCGACAACCGGCTGCGGTGGCGGAACGACAACTACAGGTGCAGGAGGCGCTACGGTTTGTACGATCTCGGCAAGCTCAGGTTGTTTGTTCGAACGCTGGCCAAAACGATACAACAGGCCAAACTGCGCGAATTGCGCATCCTGATCAAAACTGATCAACTCGGCTCGTGCGCCAATACCAAAACGGGTATTGTATTCCAGGCCGGCGCCAAACAGCACGTGTGCATCATTGGTGCGGGTGAAGTTAACCTGCCCGATAGGGCTGTTGTCCATTGCGCCAACGCCGATTCTGCCAAACGCACTGAAGCCGCGGCGGCCTTTGTTGTGGCGGTTTTTACCGGCATAGTACAACGCACTGGCGCCATTCAGATGGTAGTTAATACGCCCGGACGGAGACAATCCGGCACTGCCCAGATCGGCCGAGTGCAGTTCAAGTGCGAGGTGTTTGTTTACATCCAGTCCCAGAGTTATCTGGCCGGCACCTGCGTTGGAATCATTGACGTCGATTCCTGGTGCTGCACTGGTGTCAGGATTCAAATAGCTCACGCCGAGGCCGGCGCCTGTGTAGAGAGCAGTGCGAATTTTGTCGTCATACCGTGGAAGTGCGGCAGCCGCCTCAGGCTCTACATCTATATACACAACCGTGTCGGTGGTGTAGTCAATGTATTTGTCTTCATCGTCCAGGGTTGCACAACCGGCAACAAGGGTACTGATAGCGATTACAGGCAATGCGCTGTAGCGCGTTTTTCGGTTGAACATAGTGTTTTGCACCTGTCTTCGCAGTGTAGTCGGTGTTGTTAAAACGGTCTCTTCCTCCAAGGACCGGCTGCAAGTTGTATGCTCAGGGATGGTGTGCCCGGACATGAAATCAGTGATTTGAGAAGCATTCGAGATTACACGCTAAAGTCGCTCTATTAACTCTAATCACTGCCCTGTGCCGAGTGACATTTAACGTACTATTGAGATTTTGTGTTTTGGTGTACTTTGGCGCAAAGCCGGGGTTATGCATCACGCGTTACTTGAGTGTCGGTTACAATCGCACTGCAATGGTGTAGCGCCTGTTGATCCCTGCCATCCATTAATAGTGAATAACCTCTATGTCGGCCATAGCAACACTCACTCATAAGCTTGATAAATTTCCTCGCGTCTATGCGGCACATACACCGACACCAATTGACACCCTGCATAATCTCAGCGCAGATCTGGGCATTCGTTTATCGGTAAAAAGAGACGACTGTACCGGGGTGGCGTTTGGTGGAAACAAAGTCAGACAGCTGGAGTTTTATCTTGGTGAGGCTGTTGCCATGAAGGCTGACACTGTGTTGATTACCGGTGCGGTGCAGTCAAATTTTGTGCGAACTGCTGCTGCGATGTCGGCGATGTATGATTTACGTTGTCATGTGCAGCTGGAAGAGCGTGTCTCGACGAACAGCCTGCATTACAGGCACGGAGGCAATGTTTTACTGAACAAGTTATTTGGTGCCACCGTTCACTCGTTTCCTACAGGAGAAGATGAAAGTGCGGCAGATGCCGCATTGGATACCATCGCTGAAGAGTTGCGATCTGAGGGTGCCACTCCCTATGTGGTACACCTGGGCGAACAACACCCGCCCACAGGGGCACTCGGTTATGTTGCCGCCGCTATTGAATTCGCCAGTCAGATTTCAGATATAGAAACCGTTGATGAAATATTTGTCGCATCTGGCAGTGCGCTCACTCACACGGGGTTGCTGTTTGGGTTGCGAGCGTTAGGCATAGATATTCCGGTGCGTGGTGTGTGTGTACGCAGAGCACACGATGCGCAGTTGCAGCGCGTTACCAGGCGCCTGCAGGAAGTGGGTGAGATGCTTGACGATCAAGTCAGTGCAGCGGAGATACTGCTCACTGATAAGGCATTGGCACCGGGCTATGGTCTGATGAGTGAGCACACACGCGAGACCATCGCTCAAACCGCAAGACGTGAAGGCTTGATTGTCGATCCGCCGTACACGGGCAAAGTGATGGCCGCGGTGTTTCAGGAGGCACTACGTTTACAAGGCAAGCACGTGCTCATGTGGCATACGGGCGGGCAGCCCGCGGTTTTTGCCTATCAGGATGAACTGGGCTACTGAGGGTGTATGAGTATTACTGTTACGCGGTGCGATCCGCGTCTGACTGTGGCTGATCGACTACCTCACATCCAACATCGGTGGCTATCTCACCGGTTTTGATAAATGCATTGGTGTGGTCCTGCCAGTTGATTGCCTTGTAGTCAAAACTATTGGCTAATTCTGGTTTGATTATCTCGAAGTACGGAGAGACATCAAAGTCTCTGG
This sequence comes from uncultured Granulosicoccaceae bacterium, assembly GCA_938008205.1. Classification (GTDB taxonomy): domain Bacteria; phylum Pseudomonadota; class Gammaproteobacteria; order Granulosicoccales; family Granulosicoccaceae. The sequence continues at coordinate 6,545 of CALLLY010000461.1, read as the reverse complement.
GGGTAAACAGACTGTGATGTCGTATATGTAGTAATTCACTGCGGTAGTTGCCCTGCGGATCACAACACACCTTGCTGGGTAAGATCGGGTACCTGACTGACTGGAATGCCTGGGCAATCAGTGACGAGCAAACCGCTCTGGTTGGATCGCCACTGCCGAGCGACAACATACGTCGTCTGAATCGCGCCGGCACAGGTGGCTGCGGCAACAGGTAGCGAGCAAGATCAGTAATATTTTTTAAATCATATTGCATGCCGAGGCTATCGATCATGTAGTCGCACAGCGCGGTCTGGTCAGCGGCGGTAAGTTGATGCGGGCGGCAGATGCGAATGTTGTAGCGGGTATATTTTGATAAAGGTACGGTGATAACGCCGTTTTCAAGATCCGCTTCAATTAACAGCTCTTCTTCTCCATCTGTGCGATCCGGGAGCAATGTGTTGCCGGAGTGCGAGCGTGACCCTAGATAGAATGCGGCGTGTGACCAGGTGGACTGGGTCAGATATTTTATTGCAGTGCTGATTCGATGGTCGCCTTCTACCAGCAATACATCGCCGGGCTGCATGACCGACGCCAGCGTACCGTGGTGGTGTATCGAAAACGGTTTGTAGCTGGCTACTGTTTTGGTCAGATAGCGAGCGAGTGTATTGCCCAGAAACTGTGTTACGCCGTTGGCCATAGTATTTACCCGGTGGTATTCGCTGTTCGACCGGAAGTGATCATGATTTGTTCCTTCCGATGCGATATCCTGTTTCGCCAAATCGGGCAATTGCGAAAGTCTTTATGAGCAACCAACGCACAGTGATTGATAATCTGGATGGACTGCTTGCGTTATATGGCGAGCCGCCTCAGGCATCACTGGCGAAAGAGCTTGACACGATCTCTACGCACTATCAGCTCATGATCGAGCGATCACCTTTTGCTGTGCTTTGCACTGTGGGTAGTGGTGGACTTGATTGTTCACCGCGAGGTGATGAACCGGGTTTTATCCGTGTGAAGGATAACAAAACACTGTTGTTGCCTGACAGAAGAGGCAATAACCGGCTGGACTCTCTGCGCAACCTGGTTGAAGATCCGCGCGCGTCGTTACTGTTCCTGATCCCGGGTGTTGGTGAAACGCTGCGTGCAAATGGACGGGCGGTTATCGTGCAGGACGCGCAGTTGCAGGAATCGTTTGCTGTAAACGGTAAGGCACCGGTGACAGTGATTGAGTTCAGTGTTGAGCGAATTTACTTTCAGTGCCAGAAAGCGCTGGTGCGCTCAAAGCTCTGGGAGCCGGATTACAAAATTACCCGGGATCAGCTGCCTAGTACCGGGCAAATTGTCAAAGCCATCAAGAGCGACTTTGACGCGGATGCCTATGATGCGGAATATCCTGAGCGTTTGAAAAAAACTTTATATTGATCAAGCGCGGTGCGGCGTGCTTTATTGATCAAATGCTTTCAGGCTGTGCTTTAAACCACGCGTGATGTGTTTTTCCAAACAAACCTGTGCTTTTGCGGCATCCCGGTTTAATGCAGCATCAAACAGTGTTTTGTGTTCTTTTACTGCCTCGGCACCACGGTAGGTCAGTACTGACATCTGGTAGCGAAGATATTTGTCGTAGAGCACAGCATGTAAAGAGAGCAGGTTAGTTGAGTTGCAGGCACTGATTAATGCCTGATGAAATGCACAGTCATATCGTTTCCATGTTTCTTTAGCGGCGTCGCTATCGATGACCATTTGTTGCTCTGAGACATGCAATCTGTGATAGGCCGCTACCAGATTCGCTTCCCAATCGGTATCGCCAAGTTCGATCGACGTTTGTAGCGCAGTGCATTCGAGCAGTATTCGCAAGTTGGCAATCTCGACGAGATCTTTCTTTGAAACAGAGGCAACGAAAAAACCGCGTTGTTCTTCTGCCACTACAAATCCCTCGCTGGCAAGGCGGGACAACGTTTCTCTCAAGGTCGAAATACTGGCTGAGTAGCGTTCCTTCATGCCATCGAGCTTTAATTTGGTGTCGGGTGCCAGAGAGCCGAAGATGATGTCTTTTTTTATTCTCTCATAGGCGGTAGAGCCGACTGTTGTGGCTTGACTGGACATGGAACTCTGCAGCTCGAATACTTTCTATGGATTGACGGTTGTCACACATAATAACAGAGATTTCTGGATATCCCTGATGTGATCCTGTCTGAGTGTAATCGGGACGAAGCATGTGCGTTGTAGCCAACGCATTTATTGTGCGATCACACCTATTGTTCGATCACACCGCTGTAAGTACCGATTAATCCCACAACGATTAAGCTGATTGCCCAGACGATGTCGAGGTTAAACCAGGTCTTTGATAAAAACCTAAGACCAAGCCACAGGTAAATCACAATTGCCAGCAAGCCGCCGGCAATGACCATTGCAACGGTATGCACAATGGCCACAATAATCGCATTGGACAGATTGCCCGTCATTAAGGTTTGCGCTGCCTGGTGGCCGCTATCCAGGTTAGCGGCTGCGCAAATACCCAGGTAGATAGGCACCAGCATTAAACCGGCACCGTGTGCCATAGCGGCGAGAAATGACCACAGTGCGAGCTTAGCGGGATGCACACGTGCAAGAAATCTGGGGTGCTTACGATTGATGAGCAGATAGACGCCCATTGCAACGACTAACATGCCGGACGCAATTCGTATTGTGGATTCGTGCCTGACCAGTGTTGTCATCAGTGAAAACGGCAACAGGATCGCAAGCATGGCAAGTAAATGCCCGAGCGCCAGTAACCCCAGCGCTTTGGCCAGGCTGCCCGGCTTACTGGTCATCAGCGCAGCGGAAACAGCAAGCGGCCAGCCCATACCCGGATTCACTCCGTGGTACAGGCCGGAACCGACCACCGCCCACCACAGCCCGGCTGCAGAATCTATCAAGGGCAGATCAGAGATAACTGTACCCGTGAATGGTGAGACAACTGCAAGATTGAAAACTGCCGGTTAAACGTTTGGATAGCAGAAACTGTCTGTTGAACAATCACCGCCTTCCAGACGAATCTGATGACTGCGATACCCTTTTGGAAAATCGATATAGAAATCTTTTTCCAGTTCCAGCCCGCCTTTGTTACCCACTCTGGCCATCACCATCTGACCGCCTTCGTCATCGGGATAGAATTGATCATCCCAGGTAGAATACAGCGAGTTTGTCCAGTAAACGCGAGAACCATCGCGACTGACCTCAACCATTTGCGGTCCGAAGGCAAAGTCTTTTCCATTGGGATGTTTGGTATCTTTCACTATGCCACCAAGTTCAACTTTTCCGGCCAGCACAGGATTCATAGGATCGCTGACATCGTATTGATGCATTTCACCGGTACCCCAACAGGCGACATATAGATATTTGTCGTCAAGGCTAAGGTCGATATCTGTTACCAGTGGTGGTACCGCAGAAAAACCTTTAAGAAGCTCTGGCAGATCGTCGGGGTCGGCAGGTTGTGGATCAATGGTGATGGTTTTTTTAGCCTGCCATTGGCCGTCGTCATCACGCCACCAGGTAAATATGGCTCCTTGCAGGTTAGTTGTGTCGACTACCACACCACAAAACCCGTAAGACTTTTTTGGATCGTGTGCAGGGCGCACTTCCAGCGCCATCTGGTGGTTTTCACCCAAGTCTATGGTCTGGATATTTTTACGTTTACGCAAATCCCAGAAGTGCAATGAATGGCCATATTTATTGCTTAGCAAATCTTCTGCAACAATGCCGTTTTCAAACTGCGGTGGTAACCCCCATTCAGAGCTGACCATATAATCCTGTGGCAGGTTCCACCAGAAGTCATAGTGTTTGTCCTGAACACCGCGGTCCATCTCGTAGCGACCGATAATTTCAAACGTCTCGCAATCCATAATAAAAATGCCCGGCGGCCCGTCTGTGCCATCTTCACCCGCACCGCCAAGGGTGGAAACATAAATACCTTCCGGACCACAGTGAATCGTATGCGGGCGGGAGTAACCGGTTTTAGCAAACAGTTCCTCGGGTTCTATGGTCTTGTGAATTTTTGCTTTGAGCGGTTCTTTGACATCAATAATATAGATTCGAGATGAACGGATACCCGGCACGATCAGATAGCGGCGTTCCAGAAACGCATGGCCTGTGAGAGGAGACAGCGCCGAAGAGCATGCGTTCCAGCCAAAGTGATGAAACTCGTCTCCCTTATTGGGCACGATAACCTGGTGCACGATTTGTCCGAATGTGTTTGATTCAGAGTCGAGATCAACCACTGCAATCCCGTCTGACTGCTTGCCGTCGGGACTAAGCATCACGGTGAAGCCGTATTTCTCTACTGGTGCCTGCATGGCCAGTTGAGCCGTGGCATGAAACGTCTGGTCAGGTCTGATGGTCATTTTTCCTCCTGTTGGCTTGTGCGTCGACCATGAGACAAACAGCCGGTATAGGCATATTTTCACGGTGACCTTAGCGATTATATTTCGTATATGGAGAGGAAGCAGGTTATATTGCGCTATAAAATCGGTACAAATTAGCGGGTTTCGTCTATGAAGCTGGATTTGATAGATGTAAAAATTATCGATTCACTGATCGATGATGGTCGCGCCAGTGTGGAAACTGTTGCCGAGCGCATTCAGCTCAGTGCCACTGCTACCCGCCGGCGCATCCGGCGGTTGGAAGATCAAAAGATCATCGGCGGTTATCGCGCTGAAATCGACGCTGAGCGGGCAGGGCTTGAAATCCGCATTCATGTGCTGGTGAAACTGCAGAAAAGAGACCGCTCGGATATCGAAAGGTTTGAACGCATCGTACGTGATACACCGGAGATCCAGTCCTGCGATCTGGTGACCGGACAATACGACTATTTCCTGTTAATCCATTTATCGTCGATGAAGGATTATCATCAGTACCTGAGACAGTTTCTGGCCGACAATGATGTTGTCGGCAGTATTGAATCCAATGTGGTTATTGGCAATATAAAGCGAACGCAGAAACTGGCGTTGGTGGCAGGTGAGTAAATCAGCGCCGCAAACAATCGATCCGTAGGGGGTTCCACTACAGGTTATTGAAGCAGCTCACGCAGCAGATGTGCAGCATCTATTCTTTCGCTCTTACCGCATTCGATATCCATACCGAAGTAGCCGTGAATAGTATCGGAAACATGAATCGGATGAACGTTAACCCCTTGTGCCACCATGGCATTGGCGTAAGCGATGCCTTCATCCCTGAGCGGGTCATGTTCAACGGTGAGCACAATGGCAGGCGGCAGATCTTTTAAGTCAGCGTTGATCGGTGCTACGCGTATGTCTGTGCGTTGTGTTTTATCCGGAACATATTGATCCCAGAACCACGCCATCATCGGCTTGGTAAGAAAGTAACCATCGGCATTTTCACGATAACTGGCGTTGTCCAGCGCGGCTTCAGTTACCGGGTAAATAAGCAATTGAGCGCACAGCGGTAGTTGCTGATCACGTGCGGCGATTGCCACAGCCGCTGCCAGATTACCCCCCGCACTATCTCCACCAATGGCGATTTTCTGTGGATCTATACCCAGATCCGAAGCATTGTCGTGAACCCATTTTGTGACCGCGAAGCTGTCATCAAAAGCTGCCGGAAACACCGATTCCGGGGCAAGACGGTAATCGACAGAAACCACCACAAAACCTGAGTAGTGACACAGATCCCGACAAACAAGGTCCGCGCTGTCCAGATCCCCCAAAACCCATCCGCCTCCATGCAGCCACACAAGCACAGGTAAGTCCTGGTGAGTATTAGGACGATAGATCCGCACCGCCACCTCTGACCCCTCGACAGGCACGGTACGATCCGTCACAGAGCTCACCTCAGTAGGCTGGGCAACCGGCGCTCTGAGTTTCAGAAAAGCCTCGCGAGCCTCAACCGCCGAAAGCGTATGCAGCGGAGGAATTTGCGCCTCTTCAATAGCACTAAGCACCGCGAGTATTTCAGGATTCAACTGAGCCATAAAACTGAACACGAAAGGAGGAATCAATACAATACAGCCAACACCCCCTGAATGTTAAGTGTTTCTGTGGTCACAGATGAACGGGGAAGCGTATTCGATAGATCTGAGCTTAGCACTTCGGTGGTGGTTCAAGGCGACCAAAACGCGAAAGCGTTTTCCCAGCGTGTTGATCAGTTTTGAGTATTGCTGATCGACCGGGTAAAAGCGGCATGGATGCCAGCGTTAGCGCAGCAGCACATGGATGTGCATCTGCGCGGCCCGGTGGAGCGGCAATACTCAAAATGGCGCACTATATCCGAAGACAATCAACCAACTTCAAAGCAGAGACTAAAAAAGTAACACCATCCATCATCCAGATGCGCCACCCGCAGGGCCGATCATTCGCGATAAACACTTTGGTAACGACGGTGTTTTCAAAGTAGGCCTGCTACAGGCGACATCTAACGGGCCTGCCGCAGAGGAATGGAATGCGTATTCGATAGATCTGAAGTTAGAACTTCGCTGGTGGTTCAAGGCGACCAAAACGCGAAAGCGTTTTCCCAGCGTGTTGATCAGTTTTGAGTATTGCTGATCGACCGGGTAAAAGCGGCATGGATGCCAG
>CALLLY010000460.1 GCA_938008205.1 uncultured Granulosicoccaceae bacterium | reverse complement strand
CACAAACGCTGTTGCTGTCCGCCGGATAAACCGGTGCCTGGCTGATCTAGACGATCTTTGACTTCGTTATAGATACCTGCCTTCTTTAGACTGGTTACAACAATATCGTCCAGGTCGGCCTTGTTACGGCTAAGTCCGTGTAACCTGGGGCCGTAGGCCACGTTTTCATAGATAGATTTAGGGAACGGATTCGGCTTTTGAAAAACCATCCCGACACGCGCACGCAATAACACCGGATCGGTGTTCTTTCCGTAAATGTTTTCACCATCCAGAGTGAGCTCACCGGTGACCTTGCAGATGGGTATGGTGTCGTTCATGCGGTTCAGGCAGCGGAGCAGGGTAGATTTACCGCAACCTGAAGGGCCGATCATCGAGATGACTTCGTTATCGGCGATATCCAGATCAACGCCGAAGATTGCCTGTTTGTCTGCATAGAACACATTGACATCGGTGCACGACATTTTCGGGCTATCCACCCGTGTTTTGCCTACTGTATCGCCGAGGCTTGCAACAATCTCCTCAACGGTTTGTTCGTGTGGAATTTCCTGATCGATATTCATCGATGCCAGGCGATCTGTATCTGCGTCGGTCGAAGAGTCGTTCATAGGTCTACCATTTGCGCTCGAATTTTTTGCGTAAGTACACAGCCAGCGCATTCATCACAATTAAAAAGCCTAACAACACCATAATGGCCGCGGATGTTTTTTCTACAAATCCTTTTTCCGGCAGATCTGCCCACTGGAAAATCTGCACCGGAAGTACTGTGGCCGGATCGGTGACAGCGGTAGGTACATCGACAATAAATGCCACCATACCAATCATCAACAGTGGTGCGGTTTCACCCAGTGCCTGCGCCATACCGATAATGGTGCCGGTAAGTATGCCGGGCATCGCCAATGGCAGTACATGGTGAAACACCACCTGCAGGTTGGATGCACCAAGCCCGAGTGCGGCATCTCTTATTGAAGGGGGGACCGACTTAAGCGCCGCGCGGCTGGAAATGATAATGGTGGGCAGGGTCATCAGTGACAACACCAGCCCGCCTACCAGAGGTGCCGAGCGGGGCAGGTGGAAAAAGTTAATAAAAACAGCAAGCCCGAGCAGACCAAACACTATCGAAGGTACTGCAGCAAGGTTGTTGATATTCACTTCAATCAGATCAGTCCAGCGATTCTTCGGCGCAAATTCTTCAAGATACACAGCAGCTGCAACTGCAATCGGGAACGACAGAGCCAGTGTGACGAACAGCGTTAGCATGCTGCCAAACAATGCGCCGCGTATGCCCGCCATTTCCGGTTCGCGGGAGTCACCGCTTTCAAAGAAGGTTCTGTTAAATCGTTTGGAGATCTGATCGTTTTGTTGCAGCGACTGGATCCAGCCAATCTGGTTGTCTTTAAAGCGGCGCTTTTTCTCCGGCAGGCTGGTATCGACAGCGCCTTTCAAATAGGTGTTAACGTCGTCGCCAACCGGCAGCCACACACTCAGCGTTTCTCCAATCAGTGTCGGGTCGTCGATCAGCCTTCGTTGTAGATCGTACTGCCCGCCCTTACTCACCAGTTTATACAGGGCCTTTTTGTCTTTGCGCTTTTTAACGTCCGGAAATGTCTGTAGCAGCGCATTTTTAATGGTGCCGGAGTAATTGGCCTTGCGCAGATCGTCGATCTCCAGCTGGTCACCCAGTCCCAGGGTTTTTTGATCGAAAGTGATATCCAGCTGAATAAAGTTTTGCGTAAAAGCAGGTATGCCACGAATGCTGATGGTAATGATAAGCATGGCCAGAAAAGTCAGACTGGCGACAATAGCGATTAGACCATACAGCCTGAAGCGCTTCTCTTTTGCATAGCGCCGCTTAATACTGTCTTGAACAATCTGTGTGGTGTTGCGCGTGTCGTTCATTCGTATTGCTCGCGATATTTACGCACGGTGCGCAGAGCGATGATGTTCAGGATCAGCGTGGTAACAAAAAGCATCAGCCCGAGTGCAAAGGCTGCCAGTGTTTTCGGGCTGTCGAATGCCTGGTCGCCGGTGAGCAGGGTCACAATCTGCACAGTGACTGTGGTTACGGCTTCTAACGGATTGATAGTCAGGTTAGCGGCCAGGCCGGCTGCCATCACCACAATCATGGTTTCACCAATAGCTCTTGAAACTGCAAGAAGAACCCCGCCAACAATGCCGGGCAGAGCCGCAGGTATAACCACTTTCTTTATCGTTTCTGACTTGGTGGCACCCAGCCCGAGTGAACCATCACGCATTGCCTGTGGTACCGCGGTGATCACATCGTCCGACAGTGAAGACACAAACGGAATAATCATAATGCCCATCACCAGCCCTGCGGCAAGCGCACTCTCTGAAGCGACGGTCAGACCGACAGCTTCACCAATAGTGCGTATAAACGGTGCCATGGTCAGTGCTGCAAAAAAGCCGTATACCACGGTAGGTATGCCGGCGAGTATTTCCAACAGCGGCTTTGCCCATGCACGTACCGTCGGGCTCGCATATTCCGCCAGATAAATTGCTGACATCAGACCGAACGGCACCGCCACCAACATGGCAATGGCTGATATCAACAATGTGCCGGCAAATATAGGCACTGCACCAAAGCTTCCGGAACTACCAACCTGGTCTGCACGTATCGCGGTTTGCGGGCTCCAGTGCAAACCGAAGGCAAACTCGGAAAACGGTACCTTGCCGAAGAATCGTAGCGACTCAAACAACACTGAAAACACAATACCTACAGTGGTAAGGATAGCCAGACTGCTGCAGGCGATCAGGAAAAACATAATCGCTTTTTCTACAAGAACACGAGCGCGTGTTGCCGGGTGGAGTGAGCGCAGGCCATACAGCATCCCTAGTAACGCAGCAGCGATTGCAAGAATGCTTCTGGCCCAGCGTGATTTGTTTAACAGACTGCTGAAGTGCTCGGCGGCGGCAAGGCGCACCGCATCGGCGTTGGAAGATGAAATATTTCCAACCGCCAGATTTTTTATATCGTTGATCACCAGTTTGAGCTCACCCTCTGGCAGGGTCTGAACTTCCTGCGGCAGCTGTCGTGATACGAGGCTTGTCAGTATCGTAGATTCAAACAATAGCCAGCAAACAATTACCAGCAGTGCAGGGATCGCTGTCCACAGTGCCACCAGATAACCGTAGTAGCGCGGCAGTGAATGTGGCCGATCTTTATCTTCTGCTTCGCGGGAGAGCTTTGATGCCCAGCCGCGACCCATGGTATAGCCCAGTGCAACCAGGATAAATATCGATAGAATGAGCAGACTGATGGTCACGCCGTTATCCTGCCGTTAAAACGAGTGGGTTTGATTGTACTGGTTTGAGGGTACTGGGCGATCTGTAGTTCGGTATTCATCAGTCCGCTTGTGTCGTGTGATCGTGGCGCCCATATATCTTAGCGTATCCGCAAAGCGGTGGCCTGAATATGTCGTGATAAGCACGTAGAACTGTGCTTTTTATACAGCACAATGCCAACCCTGAGGCTGGCATTGTTCTAACAGGTTAGGTACCCGAGATGGTGCGTTAACCGGAATTACTCGCTTTCCAGCGGCGGCATGTTTTCAAGGTTACCTATAGACTCTGCGGCAGATAAGCGAATATCTTCTTCCAGCGGAATCATTCCTTTATCGGCAAGGTAGCCCTCTTCACCCCAGGTACCTTCACTGGTGAATTCATCAAGGTATTCCTTGATCCCCGGAATCACACCAATGTGTGCTTTTTTCACATAGAAATACAGAGGTCGTGAGATCGGGTAGCTGCCATCGGCAATTGACTCAAATGTTGGTTCAAAGCCATCGATATAGGATGCCTGCACGATATCGCTGTTCTGATCGAGAAAGCTGAAACCGAATATTCCCAGAGCGTTCGGGTTGGCTTCCAGTTTTTGCACAATCAGATTGTCGTTTTCACCCGCTTCAATGAACAGTCCGTCTTCCCGCACTGTATGACAGATCGCCTTGAACTGATCTTTATCAGTCTTTGCCAATGCCGCTATCGAGTCAATGGCTTTGCAACCACCTTCCAGTGCCAGCTCGGCAAACGCATCTCGTGTACCGGAAGTCGGTGGCGGTCCCAGTACTTCGATCTTGCTGTCCGGCAGAGACTCATTCACTTCTGACCATCGAGTGTATGGGTTGTCGACAAACGTGTCGCTGCCATCCGGGTTCGGTACCTGTTTGGCCAGTGCCAGAAACAGATCGCGGCGGTCGATTTCAAAAAGCTCCGAATCCACTGCATTTGCCAGTGCAATACCGTCGTAGCCGATCAGTACTTCAACAATGTCGGTAACACCGTTTTCCTGACAGGTTTGATACTCACTTGCCTTCATTCGGCGCGACGAATTGGTGATGTCTGCGTGTTCGATACCCAGACCATTGCAAAACAGCTTCATGCCGCCACCGGAACCGGTCGATTCGATTTTGGGTGTTTTAAAGCTGGTGGTCTGGCCGAAGCGCTCGGCGACAACCGTGGCAAACGGATACACCGTCGATGAACCGACAATGCTGATTTGA
>CALLLY010000459.1 GCA_938008205.1 uncultured Granulosicoccaceae bacterium | reverse complement strand
TCCGAATAGTCGGCACTGAATGATCGGTTGTATTCGCTACAAACCGTGGAGAAATGATTTAAAATAAAACGGATGTTTGTCGCGTAGTGGTTTAAAATAGGCGACTGACTACGACAAAATTGCCGACGTGGTGGAATTGGTAGACACGCTATCTTGAGGGGGTAGTGGCGCAAGCCGTCCCGGTTCGAGTCCGGGCGTCGGCACCATTTGTTGTGTTTAATAATCAGGCCCGGTTTAAACAAACTGTTTTAAAGCCGTTGAGTGGTTTATCCGGTGCCGGATTGAATGATCCGTCTTTCCGGTCAAACGTAAAAATCGTTAATGCGCCCGTCAGGATGGCACGGCGTACGATTTGCTCCTCATACTACACAAACGGCTTCCATCCCGTCTGGGGTAACTAATGCTCGCTAACTACTTTCCCATTCTTGTTTTCTTTGGTGTGTCACTGGCTTTCGGCGCTGTGTTGCTATTGCTGGGTACCGTCATCGGTCCAACCGCCCCCAACACCGAGAAAAACTCACCTTACGAGTGTGGTTTCGAAGCGTTCGAAGACTCCCGTATGAAGTTTGATGTTCGCTACTACCTGGTGGCGATCCTGTTTATTATTTTCGACCTTGAAATAGCGTTCCTGTTTCCGTGGGCTGTTGTCCTCGACGAAATAAGCGTGGGTGCATTTGTGGCGATGGGCGTTTTTCTCGGCATTCTGCTTATAGGGTTTATTTATGAGTGGAAGAAAGGAGCACTGGAATGGGAATAGAAGCCGTACTCGATAAGGGCTTTCTGACTACCTCGACTGACAAGCTTGTCAATTGGGCGCGTACCGGCTCTTTGTGGCCTATGACATTTGGTCTGGCCTGCTGTGCAGTGGAAATGATGCACGCAGGAGCTGCGCGCTACGATCTCGATCGGTTTGGTATTGTTTTTCGTCCCAGTCCGCGACAGTCAGATGTAATGATTGTGGCCGGTACACTGGTCAACAAAATGGCACCGGCGTTACGTAAAGTCTATGACCAGATGGCAGATCCAAAGTGGGTAATTTCCATGGGGTCCTGTGCCAATGGTGGTGGCTACTACCACTACAGCTATGCGGTGGTGCGAGGCTGCGATCGGATCGTTCCTGTCGATATCTATGTGCCCGGTTGTCCGCCCACAGCGGAGGCATTGTTGTACGGAATCATCCAGCTGCAGAATAAAATCCGCCGACCCAACGTTATCGCGCGCGCCTGATGAATCAATCCAATTTAAAAAGTCAGATTGCCGGGCTTGAGTCGTTAGCTGGCATAAAAGAATTAGTTACCGACGTTGGTGAAGTGACCGCGGTAGTTGAGCCTGACAATCTGATCGAAGTCGCAACGGCGCTTCGTGATCAGCACGGCTACGAACAATTGATGGATATCTGCGCTGTCGACTACTCACAGTACGGAGTCGATGAATGGGAAACCGGTGGTAGTGGTTTTAGCCGAGGGGTTTCCGGTAATTCTGTTGGCCGCTTGAGTTTCGGTGACGAAGCGCCGGCTTATGACAGCGACGAGCCTCGTTTCGCCGCTGTTTATCAGTTGCTGTCGATCTCCAAAAACCGTCGTTTACGCCTGAAGGTGTTTGCTCAGGATAATGAATTTCCGGTTGTGCCTTCGGTCTGTGAAATCTGGTCCAGCGCTAACTGGCCGGAGCGCGAAGCGTTTGACTTAATGGGTGTTCACTTTGACGGCCACCCTGATCTGCGACGTCTGTTAACAGACTATGGTTTCGTCGGCCACCCGTTCCGCAAAGACTTTCCGCTTATTGGTAACGTTGAAATGCGTTACGACCCTCAGAAGAAGCGTGTGATCTACGAACCGGTCACCATCGAACCGCGGGTTCTTGTGCCACGGGTTATCCGCAGTACAACTCGACGAGCTGACGAGCCAGAGACCAACGCGGAAGAAGAGGGCAATAACTAATGCCTGAGATACGAAACTACACACTGAACTTCGGTCCGCAGCATCCGGCAGCGCACGGCGTACTCAGACTGGTGCTGGAAATGGATGGCGAGGTGGTTGATCGCGCCGATCCGCATATTGGTCTGTTGCATCGCGGTACGGAAAAGCTTGCTGAAAGCAAACCCTATAACCAGACCATTGGATATATGGACAGGCTCGATTATGTCTCCATGATGTGTAACGAGCATGGCTATGTATTGGCCATAGAAAAACTGTTGGGTATCGAAGTGCCTGAACGCGCACAGTACATACGTGTGATGTTTGATGAAGTCACCAGAATACTTAACCACTTGATGTGGATTGGGGCACACGGTCTCGACGTTGGCGCCATGTCCATGTTTCTTTATGCGTTCCGCGAACGCGAAGATCTGATGGACTGCTACGAAGCGGTGTCTGGTGCGCGTTTGCATGCCACCTACTATCGACCGGGAGGTGTTGCCAGGGATCTGCCGGACACGATGCCCCAATACGAAGCTTCGCGCTTCCGCAGCAAGGCCGAAGCCAGTAAGCAGAACGAGGCACGACAGGGCTCGTTACTGGATTTTCTGGAAGACTTTACCAATCGCTTTCCCGGCTGTGTTGATGAGTACGAAACACTTCTGACCGATAACCGTATCTGGAAGCAGCGCCTGGTGGGCATTGGTGTGGTTTCACCTGAACGTGCCTTACAGCTTGGCTTTTCCGGTGCCATGCTGCGTGGCTCGGGGGTTGAATGGGACTTGCGTAAAAAACAGCCGTACGAAGTCTATGATCGAATGAAGTTTGATATCCCTGTGGGTACTGACGGCGATTGTTACGATCGTTACCTGGTGCGCATGGAAGAGATGCGTCAGTCCAACAACATCATCAAACAGTGCATCGAGTGGTTGCGAAAGAATTCCGGTCCGGTGATAACTGAAGATCATAAAATTGCACCGCCGCGCCGTGCTGAAATGAAAGGTGATATGGAATCGCTGATTCATCACTTTAAACTGTTTACCGAAGGTTTTTGTCTGCCTGCCGGTGAAGCCTATGCGGCTATTGAACATCCTAAAGGTGAGTTCGGTTGTTACCTGGTCTCTGATGGCGCCAACAAACCGTACCGACTTAAAGTACGTGCTCCAGGCTTTTACCATATGGCCTCTTTCGATGAAATGGTCAGAGGGCATATGCTGTCAGACGTGGTAGCAGTGATCGGAACACAGGACATCGTGTTTGGTGAGGTAGATCGATGAGCGATAACACAAACGACAATGCCGTGCTCGATGCGCACTCGATTGAAGAGATCGATAGCTGGCTGAAAAGATATCCGGAAGATCAAAAGCAATCAGCCGTACTTGCTGCGTTGCGAGCAGCGCAGCATCAGAACAACGGTTACCTGACTGTTGAGCTGATGGATGCGGTGGCTGACAAGCTCGAGATGCCAAAGATCGCGGTGTATGAAGTCGCATCCTTTTATTCCATGTACGAAACCGAACCGGTCGGAAAGCATTGCGTTGCGATTTGTACGAATATCAGCTGTATGTTGATGGGCAGCGAAACCATCGTTAATCACGTCGAGAAAAAGTACGGCATCAAACTTGGCGAAAGTACCGCCGATGGCAAAATTTTTCTGAAAGTCGAAGAAGAATGTCTGGCCGGTTGTGACGGCGGGCCAATGATGCAGGTGGATCATGTGTACCACATGAAACTGACGCCGGAAAAAGTAGATAAAATTCTGGACGCACTGGACTGAACTAGTGAAAAACGAACCAAATCAAGTTGTCTATACCACATTGAAGTTTGACCAGCCCTGGGCGTATGAAAACTACCTCAAGATTGGCGGCTACGATGCCTGGAACAAAATTCTTACCGAGAAAATGTCACCTGAAGACGTTGTCGCTGAAGTGAAAGCTTCCGGGCTGCGTGGTCGCGGTGGTGCTGGGTTCCCGACCGGCCTGAAGTGGAGCTTTATGCCGAAGCCTGTCGAAGGTGGACAGAACTACCTGGTGGTTAACAGTGATGAATCCGAACCGGGCACTTGCAAAGACCGAGACATTCACCGATTCAACCCGCATTCGCTGGTCGAAGGTATGCTCATTGGTTGTTATGCCATTGGCGCTACAGTCGGTTACAACTACATGCGTGGCGAATGGATGGACGAGCCATTCAAACGATTTGAGGCCGCCGTTGCTGAAGCCTATGACAAAGGCTGGATTGGAAAAGATATCAAAGGCTCCGGTGTCGATATCGACATCTATGGATCGTTAGGGGCGGGTGCCTATATTTGCGGTGAAGAGACAGCGTTGCTTGAATCACTGGAAGGCAAGAAGGGACAACCACGCTTTAAGCCGCCGTTTCCTGCCAACTTTGGGTTGTACGGCAAGCCGACCACTATTAACAACACAGAATCAGTCGCCTCTACGCCCGCCATCATCCGTAACGGTGCGCAATGGTTTCAGGATCTCGGGGTTGAAAACTCTGGCGGTCAGAAGTGTTTTTCTATGTCAGGTCATGTGAATAACCCTGGTAACTTTGAGATCAGTCTTGGTACGCCATTTAGCGAACTACTGGAACTGGCTGGTGGGGTTCGCGGTGGTCGTAAGCTTAAGGCGGTGATACCCGGCGGATCTTCCATGCCGGTATTGCCCGGTGATGTGATGCTGGCGACCAACATGGATTACGACTCTATTGCCAAGTCCGGTTCGATGCTTGGTTCGGGGGCGGTGATATCGATGGATGAAACCACCGACATGGTAAAAGCCTTGTGCAGAATATCGCGCTTCTATTATTCGGAGAGTTGTGGTCAGTGCACACCGTGCCGTGAAGGAACCGGCTGGTTGTATCGCATGCTGGTGCGCATTATCGATGGAAAAGGCCGACCGGAAGATATCGAAAAGCTTGAAGACGTGGCGGCAAAAATTGCCGGCAGAACCATCTGTGCACTGGGAGAGGCCGCGGCCTGGCCGGTGCAGGGTATGTTGCGTCATTTCCGTCACGAGTTTGAATACTACGTAGAACACAAGCGCAGTATTGTTGAAGAAAAACTGGGGACAGCGGCTTGATTAAACACAGCAGTCGCTGCCGGGTCAGCGCTACTCTTATGGTAGGTAAGGCATGAGTGACGACGTAATCAATATTACCGTCGACGGTCAGCAACTAGAGGCGCGCAAGGGCCAGATGCTGATCGAAGTGACCGATGCAGCGGGTATTACGATCCCGCGTTTTTGTTATCACAAGAAGCTCAGCGTTGCGGCCAACTGTCGCATGTGCTTAATCGAGGTTGAAAAGGCACCCAAGCCATTACCGGCATGTGCGACACCGGTGGCACCCGACATGGTGGTTCATACCGGATCGGAACTCGCCAAGGGTGCGCAATCCGGCACCATGGAATTTCTGCTGATCAACCACCCTCTCGATTGCCCTATCTGCGATCAGGGCGGTGAATGTGAGTTACAGGATGTTGCTATGGGTTATGGCAATAGTTCCTCGGACTACATAGAAACCAAACGGGTGGTGATGGATAAAAACATCGGCCCGTTAATCTCCACTGAATTAACCCGTTGCATACATTGCACGCGCTGTGTTCGCTTTGGTGAAGAGATCGCCGGTATCCGTGAGCTGGGGGCAACCGGTCGCGGTGAAAATATGCGTATCGGAACTTACATTGCCAAAAGCGTCGATTCAGAACTGTCTGGCAACGTGATTGACCTTTGTCCGGTAGGTGCGCTCACCGCAAAGCCATCACGGTTTTCTGCACGTTCGTGGGAGCTGAGTCAGCATGCTTCGGTCAGCCCGCACGACAGCGTTGGCAGCAATGTGTTTTTGCATGTGGGTAACAACTCAGTCACTCGCGCGGTACCTCGTGAAAACGAAGCAGTGAATGAAACCTGGATTGCCGATCGTGATCGGTTTAGTTATGAAGGGCTGTATTCAGATGATCGCGTTACCACGCCAATGGTCCGCATTGATGGTGAGCTTAAGCCTGTCGAGTGGCAGGTAGCACTCACTGCTGCTGCCGATGCCATGCGCAATGCTATTGAAAAAGAAGGTGCGCAGTCTATTGCGGCACTCGGTTCCGCTGCAGCCACACTGGAAGAACAGTATCTGCTGCAAAAACTGATGCGGGCACTTGGCAGTAACAACATTGATCATCGGTTGACTCAGGTCGACTACAGCGATGAAAAGCGGGCACCTGTGATGCCATGGCTTGGCTGTTCACTGGAATCACTGGAAAGTGTTCAGGCGGGTTTGTTAATCGGATCTAATGTTCGAAAAGAGCAGCCACTGGCCGGGCTTCGGTTACGTAAGGCGGCGCTTGCCGGTGCCAAAATCAGTTTTGTGAACCCTCGGGTTTATCCGATGCACTGCGATACGTTAGCCAACATTGGTGCGGCGCCCAGAGATATGCTGCTGCATGTACTGGCTATTGCTGTGGCCAGTGATTGCAAACAGGATGTCGTTACTCGCATTGCCGGACAAGCCAACGTTACCGACGAACACCGTGCGATTGCAAAGAGCCTGAAAGAATCAGACAACGCCATTGTGTTGCTGGGTAACTCGGCGGTTATTCATCCGGACTATGCGGCCATCAGAGCCTTGGCCAGCTGCATTGCTAAAGACACCGGCGCTACCTTTGGTTATTTACCTGAAGGGGGCAACACCGCTGGTGCATGGCTGGCTGGTATGGTGCCACACCGTACCGCTGGCGGAGCAACTGTAGAGAAGGCCGGTTTAAATGCTGCAGAAATTCTGGAAGCAAAACTTCAAACACTGATACTGATGGGTGTGGAGCCGCGTTACGAACAAATCAACAGCGCAAAAGCACGGCAGCAGATAAAAGATGCCACCACTATTATTATCTCTACGCACCTGAGCAAACACGCGGTTGATCATGCCGATGTGGTTCTGCCTTCTGCTGCGTTTGCGGAAACCGCCGGTACGTTTGTTAATGCAACTGGTGCGTGGCAAATGTTCAATGGTGCAGTGGCGCCTCCGGGGCAGGGTCGACCAGCCTGGAAAATACTGCGGGTGTTGGGTAATGAACTTGATCTGGACGATTTCTCCTACAACGACGTTGTGGAAGTTCGTGAAGAGCTCAAGACATTGTGCCGTGAAATCGAACTTAACAACGACTACACGCTCGACAACATCGAAGTGCCTGAAGCTAAATCAATTGGCAACTCGTTATTGCGGGTGGGTGATCTGCCAGCCTATAAGTCTGACATGTTGGTGCGCAGGGCACGCTCACTACAGAAAACACGCGATGCTCAGCAAAACCATGTCACGCTGAACAGCACTGATATGCAAAAGCTCGGTGTTGATGAGGGTGCGGTGGTAACGCTTGAACAACACGACGCGACGGTCATGGTCAGCGTTAAACAGGACGATGGCGTGCCGGCAGGTTGTGCATGGCTGCCTATTGGCAGCATTGAACTAGCGGGTTTCGGCAGTCTGTTTGAGCCGGTAAAACTGGTACCGGGAGGCTGACGTGGGATTCTTCGAAGGGCTTTGGCTGTTTATCTGGACAGTCATAAAAATCCTCTGCATTGTGGTGCCGCTGTTACTGTCGGTAGCGTACCTCACCTATGCCGAGCGCAAAGTCATTGGGGCCATACAAGTGCGCAAGGGGCCCAACCGGGTCGGCTGGATGGGCTTGCTGCAGCCTATTGCTGATGTCTTGAAGCTGTTGACCAAAGAAGTACTGGTCCCGACTAACTCACATCGATTTCTATTTTTAATTGCCCCCATTCTGTCACTGGCTCCGGCGTTTGCAGCATGGGCGGTTATCCCGTTCAGTGACACCAAAGTACTGGCTGATGTGAACGCCGGCTTGTTGTATGTGCTGGCGCTGACCTCCATCGGCGTTTACGGTGTGATTATCGCGGGCTGGGCGTCAAACTCAAAGTATGCGTTTCTAGGTGCGATGCGTTCAGCGGCACAAATCGTATCGTATGAGATCGCGATGGGCTTTGCGCTGGTTGGCGTGTTAATGGTCAGCGGCAGCCTTAACCTGGGTGATATCGTTCGCGCTCAGGAAGGCAGTATTTTCCATTGGTTCTGGTTGCCTTTGTTCCCGCTGTTTATTGTCTACTTTATTTCAGGGGTCGCCGAGACTAACCGCGCGCCGTTCGATGTTGCGGAAGGCGAATCAGAAATTGTTGCCGGCTTCCATGTGGATTACTCCGGTATGGCGTTCGCGCTGTTCTTTTTGGCTGAATATGCCAACATGATTATGATTGCCGCACTGGCGGTGATTATGTTTCTTGGCGGCTGGTTGTCACCGATTCCCTTTATTCCCGACGGCATTGGCTGGTTCTTTGTGAAAACCGGATTCATGCTGTTTTTCTTTTTATGGTTCCGAGCCACGTTCCCGCGCTATCGCTATGACCAGATTATGCGTCTGGGCTGGAAAGTGTTTATCCCGGTAACCATTCTGTGGCTGACTGTGGAAGCGGTAGCCATATTGTTAGAGATCGGACCCTGGTTCGACGTGAGAGCGTCCTGATATGACTGGCAATGTAAAAAGCTACTTTAAGAGTTTTATGCTGCTTGAGTTGCTCAAGGGCATGGGGCTGACCGGCCGGTACTTGTTCGCGAAAAAATTTACCGTGCAATACCCGGAAGAGAAAACACCGCAATCGCCGCGCTTTCGTGGCTTACATGCGTTGCGCCGTTACCCGAACGGTGAAGAACGCTGCATTGCCTGTAAGTTGTGTGAGGCAGTATGTCCGGCGTTGGCCATTACTATCGAGTCGGAAGAACGTAGCGACAACACGCGTCGCACCACACGCTACGATATCGATTTGTTCAAGTGCATTTTCTGTGGTTTCTGTGAAGAAGCCTGCCCGGTAGACTCTATTGTCGAAACCCGCATCTTTGAGTATCACTTTGAGAAGCGCGGTGAGCAAATCATGACCAAAGACAAGCTGCTTGCCATTGGTGACAAGTTCGAATCGCAGATCGCGTCTGATCGTGCTGCCGATGCAGCGTTTCGGTAGGGGCAGATCATGGAACTGAAAGTTGTTGTCTTCTGGGTTTTCTCGCTGGTGCTTATCGGTGCGGCAGTGGGGGTTATCACTACTCGTAACCCGGTTCAGGCTGCCTTGTTTCTGGTACTCGCGTTTTTTAACAGCGCCATTATCTGGATGCTGATGGAAGCGGAGTTTCTGGCGATCACGCTGGTGCTGGTGTACGTGGGCGCGGTAATGGTGCTGTTTCTGTTTGTGGTGATGATGCTCGATGTCAATCTGGTACCGCAGCGGGAGGGTTTTACCCGTTACCTGCCTCTGGGCGGCTTAATCGCCGCTACCATCGTTGTGCAGATGATCTTCCTGATTCGTGTGCGCTGGTTTTCGCCTGAGAACTTTCCGGCACCAACACCTCGCGGTGCGGACTACAGCAACACCGAAGAACTGGGGCGGGCAATCTATACGGACTATTTGTTTCAGTTTGAAGTAGCCGCTGTCATTCTTCTGGTGGCGATTATTGCGGCTATCGCACTTACTATGCGGCGTCGGCCGGACACCAAGTACCAGACACCGGGCGAGCAGGTGCAGGTTAAGAAAGAAGACCGGTTGCGGGTGGTCTCAATGGACGCGGAGAAATAGCACCATGATACCTCTTTCGCACTATTTAACGCTGGGCGCAATTTTGTTCGGCCTGAGCATCGCCGGTATTTTTCTCAACCGGAAAAACATCATTATTATCCTGATGTCTATCGAGTTAATGCTGCTTGCTGTCAATATGAACTTTGTGGCTTTTTCTTATTACCTGGGTGATACCGCCGGTCAGGTGTTTGTTTTCTTTATCCTGACGGTGGCCGCCGCAGAGGCAGCCATCGGGCTGGCTATTCTCGTTGTATTGTTCCGAAATCGAGGCACGATCAACGTCGCCGATCTCGATGAGTTGCAGGGGTAAGCGGCGATGAAACTGATCTATATTCTCACGCCGCTTGCGCCACTGTTTGGAGCGATTGCCGCGGGTTTCTTTGGCAAGCAACTGGGTCGCACTAATTCTCATCGGGTGACCATTGCCGGTGTTGCTATCGCGGTTTTGTTGTCGGTCATTGCACTGATTAAAAATATCGGTGGTGACTCCGCCGTATTCAATGAAACCATCTATACCTGGATGGTCAGCGGCAACATTAAGTTTGAAGTGGGCTTTCTGGTCGACAGACTTACCGTGGTGATGATGACTGTGGTCACGTCGGTATCACTGATGGTGCATATTTATACCATCGGCTACATGCACGACGATCCGGGCTACCAGCGTTTTTTCAGTTATATCTCGCTGTTTACCTTTGCGATGTTAATGCTGGTAATGGCGAATAACTTTATGCAGCTGTTCTTCGGATGGGAAGCGGTTGGTCTGGTTTCCTACCTGTTGATTGGTTTCTGGTACAAAAAGCCCACTGCAATTTTTGCCAATCTCAAAGCATTTTTAGTCAACCGGGTAGGGGACTTTGGTTTTCTGTTGGGCATAGCAGCGGTTGTGATGTACACAGGCTCGCTCAACTACTATGAAGCTTTTGCAGCAGCACCTGCACTGGTGGGCGAGACTATGGAAATTATTCCAGGCTTTGCGTGGTCGGCACTCACGGTGACCTGTATCTGCCTATTCATTGGTGCGATGGGTAAATCAGCGCAAATCCCGTTGCACGTATGGCTACCCGATTCTATGGAAGGCCCGACGCCGATCTCTGCACTGATTCACGCCGCCACTATGGTGACTGCCGGTATTTTTATGGTAGCGAGAATGTCTCCGTTGTTTGAGCTATCAGAAACTGCGCTAACGTTTGTGATTGTTATAGGGTCGTTAACCGCCTTGCTGATGGGGCTGATCGGTATTGTGCAAAACGACATTAAGCGCGTTGTCGCCTACTCTACGTTGTCGCAACTCGGTTATATGACAGTTGCACTCGGGGCCTCTGCGTACAGTGCCGCCATATTCCACCTGATGACACACGCGTTTTTTAAAGCACTGCTGTTCCTCGCAGCGGGTAGTGTGATCATGGGAATGCACCACGAGCAGGATATCCGCAAGATGGGCGGGCTTAAAAAATACATGCCTGTGACCTACTGGACCTCACTGATTGGAACACTTGCACTGATTGGCTTTCCGGGCTTCTCCGGCTACTTTTCAAAAGATGCCATCATTGAAGCGGTGCATGCATCGAACATTGCAGGCTCCGGATTTGCCTACCTGTGCGTATTGCTCGGGGTGTTTATCACCGCGTTCTACAGTTTCCGCATGTTCTTTTTAGTGTTCCATGGCAATGAACGCATGGACGAACACACTAAAGAACATCTGCATGAATCACCGTCAGTCGTTACCGTGCCGCTGGTGCTGCTTGCCATCCCGTCAGTGATTCTTGGTGCGCTGACAATCGGCAGCATGTTATTCGGCCACTACTTCGGCGATGCTATCTACGTGGCTGCCGAGCACAATGTACTTGAAGAAGTAGGGAGTCATTATCACGGCCCACTGTCCTTTGTGTTACACGGTTTCAAAACACCGGCGCTGTATCTGGCACTGGCCGGAACCCTGGCAGCGTGGTTTATTTACCTGCGAAAGCCGGAACTCGCCGACTGGTTTGCCTCCAAATTCAGTTTTGTACATCGACTACTGGAAAACAAGTACGGCTTTGATGACTTTAACCAGAAAGTATTTGCCGGTGGTAGTCTCAAGCTTGCCGACAAACTCTGGAGTGTTGGCGATGTGAAGATGATCGACGGCATGATGGTCAACGGCAGCGCAAACAAGATAGGGGTATTCTCAGCGCTGGTGCGAACCGTTCAAAGCGGTTACCTGTATCACTATGCATTTGCCATGATTATCGGTTTGTTGGCAATGCTTTCAGTTTTCATTTTTACAACCTAGCTGCGGTCGCGACTGATGCCCATCCTAAGCATAATTATCTGGCTGTCGATCCTTGGTGGTTTACTGGTACTGTTCGTCGGCGACAGCCGTTGTCGTCCGGTTGCTCTGGCTATATCTGTTGTGGCCTTTCTGTTTAGTCTGCCGCTGTACTTCGGTTTTGACAAAAGCACCGCTGCCATGCAGTTCACTGAAAATGTCGCCTGGTTGCCATCGTTCGATGTGAACTACGCACTGGGTGTTGATGGCATTGCCATGCCGTTAATACTGCTGACCACCTTCATCAACATTATTGTGGTGATCTCCGCGTGGGAAGTCATTAAAGACAAGCCGGCAATGTATCTGGCGTCTTTTCTGATCATGACGGGATTCATGGTCGGTGTGTTTGCCGCCACAGACGCCATTTTGTTCTATATCTTTTTTGAGGCAACCCTGATCCCGATGTTTCTGATTATCGGTATCTGGGGTGGACCACGCAGGGTGTACGCCACTATTAAGTTCTTTCTATACACCTTTCTCGGTTCGGTGTTCATGCTGGTGGCACTTATTTACCTGTATTCAAAAGCCGGTAGTTTTTCTATTGCCGCTTTTCATGAACTGCCAATTGCGGCCAACGCGCAAACATTAATCTTTCTGGCATTCTTTATTGCGTTTGCAGTGAAGATTCCCATGTGGCCGGTGCATACCTGGTTGCCGGATGCACACGTCGAAGCGCCCACCGCGGGTTCAGCTGTGCTGGCTGCGATTATGTTGAAAATGGGTGGCTATGGTTTTCTGCGTTTCAGTTTACCGGTAGTGCCTGATGCCAGCAGCCAGCTGGCGTGGCTGATGATCCTGCTTTCATTAATTGCCGTGGTCTATATTGGCTTTGTGGCGCTGGCGCAGTCAGATATGAAAAAGCTGATTGCCTATTCGTCTATTTCTCACATGGGGTTTGTCACACTCGGTATGTTTATCGTTTTTGGTGTGCTGGCAAACAACACCGGCCCTGAAACTGCCAGCCATGCCGTTATGGGTATTGAAGGGGCCATGGTGCAAATGATCTCGCACGGGTTTATTTCTGCGGCGATGTTCCTGTGTGTCGGCGTGGTTTACGATCGTATGCATTCGCGGCAGATTGCAGACTACGGTGGTGTGGTGAATACCATGCCAATCTTCGCCGCGTTTATGGTGTTCTTTGCCATGGCTAACGCAGGGCTGCCGGGCACCTCCGGGTTTGTCGGCGAATTTATGGTGATACTTGCCAGCTTTAAAGCAAACTTCTGGTTCGCGTTTCTGGCTGCTACAACCCTGATTCTCGGTGCGGCTTATACTTTGTGGATGGTAAAGCGCGTGATCTTCGGTGAGGTTGCGAATGATAAGGTGGCTGCTCTGACAGACGTAAATCGTCGCGAAAAATGTATGCTCGGCATCCTTGCCGCCATGGTGCTGTTCTTCGGTTTGTGGCCGCAGCCACTGGTAGATGTTATGCACGCTTCCATCGAAAATCTGGTGCAGCATGTCACCGTTTCAAAACTGTAGAGGGCGAGTACGATGAATAATATTGGCCTTGCTACTCCTGAAATATTTCTGCTGTGCGCTATCTGTGTGATTTTGATTGGTGATCTTTTCGTTACTGAAGATCGTCGTCCACTTGCCTATGCGCTATCGCAGGTATCTTTGTTAATCACTTTGTTCCTTACCTGGACGGTTGCACCGGAGTCGGGTGATGTCTCGGCCTTCAGTGGCAGCTTTGTGTTGGACAAAATGAGTGTGGTTTGTAAGTCGTGGATACTGATTGTGTCTGTGGGTGTGTTTCTTTACTCGCGGGACTATGTTAATGCCCGCAAGATAACCAGTGGCGAGTACTACACGCTGGCACTGTGCGGTGTGCTTGGCATGATGATTATGGTGTCTTCCAGCACAATGCTTACGTTGTACCTGGGGCTGGAACTGTTGTCATTGTCGTTATACGCACTGGTAGCGTTAAACAAGAAAGATGCGCGTTCATCAGAAGCGGCCATGAAATACTTTGTGCTGGGGGCACTGGCATCCGGTGCATTGTTGTATGGCATTTCCATGGTTTACGGCGCTACCGGTAGTCTGCACTTTAATGAGATTGCTGCCAGACTGGCAGGTAATGAAAACTCTACCGCCGCCGTATTCGGGTTGGCGTTCATCGTCGTGGGTGTAGCGTTTAAATTCGGTGCGGCGCCGTTTCATATGTGGGTACCGGATGTCTACGATGGTGCTCCGACCTCGGTAGCGCTCTATATTTCTGCAGCACCCAAAATAGCTGCCTTTGCATTGGCGATAAGATTTCTGGTTGATGGTTTGATCACAGCACACGGTAGCTGGCAGGTCATGTTGATTGTACTGGCAGTGTTATCACTGGTGCTGGGGAACATTATTGCGATAGCGCAGGTGTCCTTTAAGCGTTTGTTGGCTTATTCCACTATCTCGCATGTCGGATTTATATTGATGGGGATACTGGCGGGTACCAGTGAAGGCTATTCGGCGGCAATGTTCTACGCCATCACGTACGCAATTACCAGCATGGGAGCATTCGGTGTATTGCTGGCGATGGATCGAATGGGGGCTGATCTCAATCTGATCACAGACCTGCGGGGCCTGTTTCGCCGCAGTCCGGTTTACGCTGCCGTGATGATGGTGTTACTGGTATCCATGACCGGTGTGCCACCGACGGTTGGTTTTTACGCCAAGCTCGCGGTATTGAAATCGGTAGTGTCTGTTGACCTCGTGTGGCTTGCCATTGTCGCTGTCGTCATGTCAGTTGTTGGCGCGTTTTACTACTTGCGCGTGATCAAATATATGTTCTTTGATGAGCCGGCAGAACCCACCCCGATTCTCGCGGCTTTCGATGTACAGATGGGCCTGGCTATCAATGGTTTGGCAGTGGTTTGGTTCGGGATATTCCCCGGCCTGATCATGGCAGCGTGTGTCGCCGCATTCGGCGGATAAAAACACGGTTTAAATTGTCGACAAAGCTTGTATTCATGGCTAAATGCTCCTACAATTCTGTTTTGCAGTTGCGGGGTGGAGCAGTCTGGCAGCTCGTCGGGCTCATAACCCGAAGGTCGTAGGTTCGAATCCTACCCCCGCTACCAACGTTTTATTAGAAAGGCCCCTCTTAAGGGGCCTTTTTGTTGC
>CALLLY010000458.1 GCA_938008205.1 uncultured Granulosicoccaceae bacterium | reverse complement strand
GTGCCTGTTCGAATATTACCGCAGTCCGGCCCCGTGTCTGTCAATTCGCAATACCAGTGGCAGAGTGCGAATGGTCCCGGTGTAACGATGAGAATATCGTTTCTGGAATACGATAGCGCCGGCAATTTTATAGATTTCAGGATTAATTGCGATGCGATCGATGACGGCGAGTTTACTTTGCCCGCTGACGTGATTAATGAAATAACCAATAACACGAATTCGCTTGTGGCGCGTTATGCAAGAGTAAAGCGAAGCATTGATCTGATAGAAGGCGTGGCGGTGTTCTCGCGTCTTGCCGTTGCAGAATAAAGAGAAAGTTCGGGCCTGTGCTGTTTATTGAGCACAGGCCGGTAGATTATGCGGCTTTGTTGTCACTGCGATCATCGTCCGCCATTTTGTTCGCCGCTGCTTTGTAGAGCTTTTCCGCCATACCGGTTGGCAGATGGGTTTTGTTTGAAATGGCTGACACGACATTATCTTTGCTTAGCGTGCCTTTCACCGATGCAACTAACTCTTCTCGTGCCTCGGCGGTAATGTCTTTAACGGCAACTGTTTGAGCGGTCGCGTTGTAGAGTTTTTCTGCAGCTGCTTTCGGTAGTCCCGTGTGATCGGCGATCGCATTGATGGCAACATCTTTGGTGTCGCTATTTCTAATAAATGCCGCTAAGTCATCCTGCGAACTGACAGCATTATACATCTCTCTGACACGATACATTTTGTATAGCGGTACAAAGCAGGTCCAGAAACCGAATACCCAGAATAGAACCAGCACTAAAAGCGGTGCCTGGTAAGACTGTGCTTTAAACAGCAGATGGTAAGTGGCGACCGGCACAAACGTAAACAGGCCGGCTACCCAGATAAAGATATATTTTTTCATTGTGATCCGCCTTGCCCTTCGCTCCGTCAGGTCGCAGGTTATCGGCTGATTACACGTTTGATTTATATTAGGTCCCTGAAATTTTGTAGATTTCTGACAGTTACTTAGTGATTTCGTGACTGGTGCAGCACTACGCGTTAGACAAATCCTGCGCGATCATCAGCGCGTTACCGTCGGGATCAAAAAAGGCGGCTACTTTAACCATGCCCTCTACTTCGATGGTATCGCCATCGAATTTGACTCCCTGCTCCTCCAGAGCCGCTCTCGAGGCATCGAAATCTGCCACGCCGAACACCGGCATGGTGTTGGCGGTTTTGATTTCTTCGCTATCCCCGAGACCGATGGTGACCCCGGGCGTATTCGTGGAAAGCTCAGTCCATCCGGCCTCGTCGGCAGCAAATAGTTGCTGGAACCCGAGATGAGTTTCGTACCATTTTGCAGTTGCAGCGCGATCTGTGACAGAGAATGCGATGGTGATTTTGTCGTCCGGGGTGATTGTCGACATGGGGTTCCTCCTTGTGGGTGTAAATAAACTATGTTAACTATACTAAATGGACAAACAATGGCTCGTCAACCTTTGTACCCGCGGCTGGTCTTTGAAAGCGCTGGCGTTGCTTGCGGACGGCTGCCCGGCAAGAGTGTCGCCGCTGGCGGTGGCAGCAGGCTGCGGGCGGACTGCTATGGGCGACACATTTAAACACCTTGTAGCACTAGGGCTGCTGCAGCGTAATCCCGGATACGGGCATCCGCTGCGACCGGAGTACCGGTTAACGACAATCGGGGAAGCGGTTGCTGCGTGGGCAATAAGCCTGGACCGCCTGTTGCCGGAGCCCGAAGACAATCAGATTGTCAGAAGCAAGTGGGCACTGCCGGTAATCAGTGCGCTTGACTCAAATAAGCGCTACTCAGCAGTCAGGAAAAAACTGTCACCGGTTTCTGACCGTGCGCTGTCACAGTGTTTTAGCCGCCTGGCTCAGCGACACTGGATTGAACGCATTGTCTGCGCGGATTCTGCTCCGCCGGCTGTCAGCTATCGTACACTTGATCTTGGCGCGGCAGTGCATCAGCATGTATTGCTTCTTCCCAGCCCTGGCTCATACCAACAGTAAGCGATGACTACCAACTACACGATAAGTGTGATTTCGATTGACGATGAGCTTGATGCGGTAGTGCGGGATATTAATGCCGCACAATGGGACGATGCCAACGACATTAGTGAGTATCAGGTTGGTGCACTGCGCAGTTATCTGCAGCGGCAGGATACTGTTTTTATTGTTTGCTACAACGAAGCAAGGCAATTGACTGGCATGGCATCCGGTCGAATAGAAATCAAACCGTATGATGCCACACAGTGGTTATATGTTGATGAGGTTGATGTGTGTGTTGATCACCGCAGGAAAGGGGCGGGGCGCGAGATTATGCAGGCATTGACCAACTATGCGGTTGATCGAGATTGTGAGTTAGTGTGGCTCGGTACTGAGCCTGACAACGTTGCTGCCAATGCACTTTATAAGTCATTGCAACCGGATGAAACAGAGCCGTTTGTCGGGTATTGCTACGAGCTCGATTAACGCCTTTACTGTTTGTCTGAAGGGTTACTTCATTCTGACAAAAATTCCGGAACGTGGTTTAGGATCAAAGTAAGTTGATTTGGGCGGCATGAGTGCCTCGGCATCGGCCACATCCATCAGTTGCTTAATTGAAGTTGCATAGCACGAAAAAATTATCTGCCAGCCTTCGTTATACGTTTGCTGTATACCATCGATACCAGTGACTCCCGCAATATAGCCAAGGCGCTGGTCGTCGCGCATGTTTTTGATACCGAGTATCGGGTCGAGGATCAGATCCTGCAGCAGTGAAACATCCAGAGCGCTAACCGGATTGTCTGCATCACTGGGAATAGATTTAGCTTTCAGGCAATACCATTCATTTTCCACAAACATACCAAACTCACCATGCGATGTTGGTTCAAAGCCTTCGGACTCAGGCAGGTGTTGAATCGTGAAACTGGTTTCCAATGCCTTAAGGAGTTGTTCGCAACTGAGTCCGTTAAGGTCTTTTACGCAGCGGTGAAAGGGCAGCAGGTTAAGCTGGTTGTCTGGAAACAGTGCCACTAACAGCTGATTGAAAGGTTCGTCGCCGCTGTTGCTTTGGTGTTTATTACGCATAAGCTCGGCGTAACGACGACCGGAAGCTGCCCGATGGTGGCCATCCGTCAGGTAGGTTTCAGTGACTGTTGAGAACAGTTCCTGAAGCTTGTTCACCTGTGCGGGGTCGCTGATGCACCAGACTTTTTGTGCCTCGCCGTCGTCGGTTAAGAAATCCAGATCCGGTGTTCTGCTTATCAGATCACTGATGTAACTGTCGATGCCAGTGTTCTGGGCGTAAGTCAGGCAGATAGGGCTTGATGATGCCCCGACCACTTCCTGGTACTGCGCGAGCAGATCTTCTTTTGTGCTGCGCGTGTTTTCGTGTTTACGCAGCTTGCCTTGTTCGTATTCTGCAACTGCAACTTCACAAACTACTCCGGTTTGCACATGGGCACCTGTGCCCAGCTGGTAGAGAAACATGCACGGCTGATCGAGTGATCTGAATGAGCCGTTGTCCAGCAGGTGTGTCAGCCTCTCTTTATTAGCGCACAACAACTGATCGTAAGTTGGCATTCGATCTTCAGGAAAGTCTTCCTGAAGACGCATGGTGTTGATGAAGTTGTCTGGATTCGCTTCTGCAAACTCACGGCGTTGCTCGGGAGATACAGAATCGTAGGCGGGCGACACTACTGATGTCGCCCGCTCTGCTTTTACCAGATACCCGTCGAATGCTTTAATGCTGGGCATAGCGGTCTACTTGTTAAGGTTATGCGGGATTGTTGCTCTTGAAGTCGTCCATGAAACCGGTGAGGGCAGTAACACTGGCTTTTGGCAGTGCGTTGTAAATACTGGCTCGGCAGCCACCGACACTACGATGTCCTTTCAGATTTAAAAACCCTGCGGCGGTCGCTTCTTTGAGAAATTTCTGTTCCAGATCTTCGCTTGGCAATCGGAACACCACGTTCATATGAGAGCGGCTGGCCTCTTCCACCGGGCACTTGAAGTAACTGTCGCTGTTATCAATAGTGCTGTACAAAGCACTGGATTTTTCCGCAGCGGTGGATTCCATTGCAGACAGACCGCCCTGTGCTTTCATCCACTTCAGAACTTTACCGAACATGTAGATCGGGAATACCGGTGGCGTGTTGAACATCGAGCCTTTTGACTCTTGTATGTCGTAACGCAGGTACCTGCCGATGCTTTTGTTGGTGTTTTCAAGGATGGACTTTCGAACAAACACCACGGCCATGCCTGCCGGGCCCAGGTTTTTTTGCGCGCCACCATATACCAGATCGAATTTGTCCCACGGCAGTGGCCGCGCCATATATTCAGAAGACATATCGGCAACCATTGGAACATCGACCTCGGGCCATTCGGCAAAGCGGATTCCGCCAATGGTTTCATTGGTGGTGATATGCAGGTAGCGGGTATTGTCCTGCAGCTGAATTTCGCTGCTGACGGGCATGCGGGTGTAGTTGTTGTCTGCACCGTCCCATGCGGTGTAAACCTCGCCGTACTCTTTGCCATCAGTGATGGCACCTTTCGCCCAGGTACCGGAGTTGACGTAAGCGCCTTTTTGACCGTTGGTCAGCAGATTCATGGGGATCATGGAAAACTGAAGCAGTGCACCGCCCTGTAAAAACAGTACGCTGAAATCGTCTGGCACCTGAAAAACTTCCATCGACAATGCCATGGCTTCATTGGCAACGTCGTCGAAATGCTTGCCGCGATGGCTCATTTCGATCAGGGACATGCCGGCACCCTGATAGTCGACAAACTCTGCCTGCGCTTCTTCCAATACCTCAAGCGGCAGGGTGCAGGGCCCGGCACTGAAGTTATGTTTGCGATTACTCATTAATGTTATCTCGACAGTGGTTTTTGGGGGTGCCTAGTGTACTGCAACCGTCGGGGGTTGCGTATGAGAGTTTGGCTGTTGCCTCGCACTAATTTACGCAGTTCTTAAACTCGCCGTTCTGGTAAGCATCAATCACATTCAGTACCCCGTCGGACACAGCCACCTGGGCCTGCTCGGTGGACGCTCCTATGTGATGCGTGCCACACACACCGGTGTGATTTGCAAGTGTGGATGTAAAGTTGTTGTCTGATGCGCCGGGTTCGTTTTCGTAAACATCCAGCCCTGCACGGATGCCCTTGTTTTCCATGGCTGCCAGTAGCGCGGTTTCATCGACCAGCTCGCCTCGAGAGGTATTGATAAGCATGGCGCCATTTTTCATTTTGTTCAGGAAGTCAGCATTGACCATTTGCCTGGTGTCGTCCGTGGCTGGCATGTGCAGTGAGACAATATCGCATTCACTGAGCAGTTCATCCATGGAACCAAGCTGCTCGATACCAGCGTTCGCGATGCGCTGTTCGGCGGCTTTGGAGCGGCCGGGTTTGGCTACTGCAAATACCTGCATTCCGAAAGCCCGTGCGCGCTCAGCGACCGCCAGGCCAATAGCACCGAGGCCGAGAATTCCGATTTTCTGACCGTACAGCCCCTGCGCCTTCGAATACTTCTTTTTGTTCCATACACCGTTGCGCAAATCGGATGCGTTGTCCGGAATGTTGCGATCAATAGACAGGATCAATCCCATCACCAGTTCTGCAACAGCCACTGAGTTTGCGCCGGGAACATTACACACCCGGATATCGAGTTCGGCGGCACGTGGTTTGTCGATGGTGTTGGTGCCGGCACCGGCGCGAATGACCAGCTTCAACTGTTTGCCTGCCTGCAGAGTTTCTGCATTGACTTTAGTGCTGCGGACAATCAGAACTTCATTGTCAGCAATTGCCTGAGTCAGTGTGTCTTCAGTGAGTGACGGGTCGAGGGTGAGTTGATGCCCTTGTTCGCTGAGTTTGGCTTGATGAGCCTCGGGAAAACTATCGGCGATCAGTATTTTCATCTTGCTGCCACAGTGGATTCAGTTTGGTCGACGCGGATGTTACTGGCGATAGCAACTTGTCAGTGGCCTGGTGGCGCCATCATTTGGTTTGCAGACCCCGGGCTTACGGCAGTGCGACATTTGCCATCGTAAAACGGCTGAGCTTAAGTGCCGAAGTGGTGCACTATTGGTTGCCAGTGACGATCATTTCTAGATCACTACGCAAGACAGTTGCCACCGCTGAACAACTATGCGCCCTAAATGATCGTAAAAACGCCTTCGCCATGGCACGTTCTCGCAGACTTCTACCGCGCAAACTCCTGTTGGTTATGCTGCTATTTGCAGGTGGCTGGCAAGTGTAGTTATTAACCGGCAATCATCATGGGCCTGCAGCTGATTCATGGTTGAGTCGAGCA
This sequence comes from uncultured Granulosicoccaceae bacterium, assembly GCA_938008205.1. Taxonomy (GTDB): domain Bacteria; phylum Pseudomonadota; class Gammaproteobacteria; order Granulosicoccales; family Granulosicoccaceae. The sequence goes on along the minus strand of CALLLY010000458.1, from coordinate 4,949 downwards.
AGCGTGCCTCAGGGCTTTGTGGATATAAATGCCACAACATAAATAGTTCTGCCCATAGTTCACTGGCAGCATTGGCTGCGAAACCATCTTGTGCTGCAGCAAATTCATTCAGGTATTCGCTCCAGTGATTTTGCCCGGATACTTCGGCGATTAACCGGGTGTTATCGGATTCCCAGAGTCCGTGGTAACCATTGTCTGCGTGGCCTACCAGGTCGAGCCTGCGCCCGACCATGTGTCCCAGTTCATGGAACAGATCGGTGGCTGGCGAGGTGGAGTTTTCATACAGGTAAATTGTATCACCGGTTAGCTGTCTGATTTGCTCGCCAAAGTGATTGTATAGCGGTCTGTCGTGCCACAGGTAACAGGATGTATATTCATAGCTTTGCACATCGACCACGTTGCTTAGGTGCGTTTTGCACAAGGCGACTATTTTTTCAATTGCCGGACGCGGTGACTGCACCATCTAGTTTCTCTTTTTCAAACCAATACAGCGTGTATTTGCGGCAATTCAGAGTGTTTCACTATTTGCCGGTGTTGGCAGCAATACTAACGTTTTGCAATTTATCAGGTGGGTTATCAGCGCCTGCCGGACACTCAGTGGTCTGTTGTATGTTGATTGCGATAAAACTCGCTCACGCGTCGCGCTTTCTGACGGGCTCGCTCATGCGTCGACTATTTCGAAATAACCGGTGTTAAAGACGGTTTAAAAGTATCAGGGAAGGTGAAGTGCTGCGGTTAGCGTCGCTCACGGTCGGGCATCCTTGGGCATCGTCCATAACAGACACTTCGCGGCTTACGTACCGGTAAGTGGCAGCTCTGCATTCTCATAGTCAGCTAACCAGTCGTCCAGATCTCGAGGCACTCCGACGTAGTAGCCCTGCAGGTAATCTATTTCCAGTTCGGTGAGCGTTGTTGCAATGTCGCGGTTCTCGACAAACTCGGCCACGGTTTTCATGCCCATCTCGTGCCCCAGTGTATTGAAGGACGAGACGATCGCTCGGCAGGCATTATCGTTTAATATGTTTTTTACAAAAGAGCCATCAATTTTTAAGTACTCTACCGGCAGTGACTGCAGGTACGCAAATGATGATAACCCGCTGCCGAAATCGTCCAGCGAAAACTCACAACCGAGTGCTCTTAATTCACTCATTGAGTGTTTTACTTGCTCGATGTTTGCAATCGCGGCAGTTTCTGTAATTTCAAAACACAGTGAGCCTGCAGTAATTTGATGAGATTCAACCAGTGCAACCAGTTGTTTAAGGCTATTGGAAGAGCTTAGCGTGTTGCCGGAGAGGTTTACAGAGAGTGTTGCGTTGACATTGCGCTGGTCCATTTGTTCTATGGCGGTCAGTGCTCGTTCTGTGACCCATAGATCCAGGTGCTGCATACGGTCATATTTTTCAGCAATACGAATAATATCTCCACTGGGTATAATGTCGCCCTCGGGGTCTAGTACACGCAGCAAAACTTCAAATTTTATGCGGGTTTCAGGGGTATGGCTGGTGGGAACAATAGGTTGCAGATAAAGTCTGACCTGATCGTTACTAATGGCATCGTTAAGTAGTTTTACTTTGCCCAGTTCATCGTTCTGTTGTGCCTGAAAAGAGCTTTGGCTGGAATAAACCTGTATTTGATTTCGTCCTGATGCTTTCGCCGAATAGCAGGCAATATCTGCTTTTGACAGAAGGTCTGAGCTGTCGGTGGAGGTGTTGTCGATGGCTACTACACCAATGCATGCACCAACAGAGAATTTTCGTTTACGCCAGTGAAACTGATGCTTACTTAATTTGTTGATGAGTTGTTGTGCAATGTTGACAGTTTGATCCACATTTAGTGGAATCACAGCGCTGAATTCGTCGCCGCCGAGTCGGGCCAGAACGGAGTTCTCGCAAAACCCGTCGGATATGATCGTTGTAAGCTCTTTCAGTAACTGGTCACCTGCCTGGTGCCCGGCGCTGTCATTAACCAGCTTAAACCGATCCAGATCAATGCAGACGAGCGTCTTGCTGTCGGTGGCGCCACCATCCCTGCAGGCGGTAATTAGCTTGTCCAGATGCGCGCTGAAGGCGCGTCGATTCCAGATACCGGTAAGTTCATCGTGCTGGGCCTGGTATTCAAATTTTTGCTTCAGAGAATAGAACTCTGTGACGTCGCGGCCACAGCCGAGATAGCCGACGAAATTTCCATTGTGATCAAATTGCGGTTTTCCCAGTGTGTGGGAGTGAGAGAAGGTGCCGTCGGCGCTCTGCCATGAAAGTACCACATCGAAAGCGCGGTGCTCCGTCAGCGCGTTAATATGCTCGTCAAGCTGATCGTTTTTAATGATGCGGCTGGCAACGTCAATGATTCTCGGTTTACCCACTAAAGTGGATGGGTCAAAATCACCCAAAGGCCGGTTGTGACCTGAGTGGTATTGGTAACACAGGTTGGCATCAAGCTCCCAGAACCAATCGGTCGCAATCTTTGCAAAGTTCATAAACTTGTCTTTGCTTAGTTGGTGTGCGCGCTTTGTTTCCTGGAGTTCGGTAATGTCAAAAGCTGCAAAGAGCCAACTTTGATTGGATAGTGGTGTATGGCGAATCAGTACATATCGATCGTCTTTCAAATGGTGGATAAACTGCGCCGGTGCCTTGCCTATAGCAGCCAGTTGCTGATCCAGCCATGCGTCGACATTATCCTGCTTGTGCAGATTTTTTATCGCAGAACGATCATGTAATGTTCTTAGAAAATCCCGGTACTTCAAGCCAATGTCTACGACATCAGAAAGATCAGGGTAGAGCTCGGCGAAAGATTCAGACCAGGACACCAGCGCACCTTGTGCATCGAAGATGCAGTGGCCCGAGGTGCAGGCAAGAAATGCCTCATCTAGCAGGGAGTTTGCTGGAATTGAATTTTGTACTGCCATAGGGAATTGGTCCTGACTCGCGACAGCCAGGTTGTCAGGTTGTATTTTTCAGGTGTGACTCAGCGAAATGTGAGCCAGTATCGGTAATAAGTTCGCGGTGGCTAACGTAACTGTGAGCCAATCGCCTCAGTGTGATGTCAGAGCGATGGCGTCGTTATTCTGGCTATGGCAAATCGATTCAGATGTGCACTCAAAGCTGCTTAATCTGACTGACCTTGGGTTTGCTGTGAAATCCGCTTTTTCGGTGAGCCTTCGCGACGTTTGTACTGTGAAATATAGTGATCAAACCGGATGCAGGCATGCGAAATCTGCTAAGATCAAGTCGTGCTTAAAAAGCGTTTTCGCCCTTCGGGCAGCGCGGTTGCTTCCTCTTCACCTGTTACTCCAGGAGCTACGGCTTCAATGCTTTTGTTGATACTTTTTTTTGTGCTTTCTATCGTCTTTTCGTTCCTGTGTTCCATCTGGGAAGCGGTATTGCTGAGTATTACACCTGCCTACACTCAGCAACTGGTGCAGGATGGCGGAGAACCCGGGGTGTCATTGCAATCGTTTAAAGAGAACATTGATCGTCCGTTGGCTGCGATCCTGACGCTCAACACCATTGCACACACGGTTGGTGCAATAGGTGTCGGTGCGCAGGCGAGCCGCATCTGGGGAGTGTCCCTGATGGCTACCGTAATTGTACCGGTGGTGATGACGCTTGCGATTTTGCTGTTATCCGAAATAGTGCCAAAAACAATAGGCGCCAACTTCTGGCGTGAGCTGACTCCGTTTACCGTCCGCAGTTTAAATTTTATTATCAAAATGCTTGCGCCGCTGGTTATGCTCAGCCAGTTGATCACCCGCATGTTAAAGAAAGACAAGTCGGCAAGTGTGTTGAGCCGCGCAGATTTCACCGCTATGGCTAATTTGGGCAGTCAGCAGGGTGTGCTGGATGAAAGCGAGTCTCAGTTGCTGCAGAACCTGCTGAAGTTCAACAAAGTCAGGGCGCAGGATGTTATGACGCCGCGTACCGTTGTGATCGCCTGCGATGAGACCACCAGTCTTGCAGGCTTTCATGCAAGGCACAGTGATTTGAGATTCTCCCGAATACCGGTTTTCAAAGAGAAGCCGGATAACGTGACCGGCTACTTTCTAAAAGACGAGATGCTCGCGTCGCTGTTGAAAAAGCCGGGTTCCAGTGCGCCGGTATCTACCCTGCGGCGCGATATAATTGCCGTGTCAGAGGATTTTCCAATCCTGAAGCTGTTTACCCGCTTTATAGAAACCCGTGAGCATATTGCTTTGGTACTCGACCAGTTTGGAGGAAAAGCCGGAATCGTTACCATGGAAGATGTCATTGAGACCTTGTTAGGGATCGAGATTGTTGATGAACTCGACCAAACTGTCGATATGCAGGCGCTGGCTCGTAAGCGTTGGGAGCAAAGGGCGCAGCAGATTGGCTTGCTCGATAACGAAGCGGATCAAAATGCTTCCCCGAGCTGATTCCTGATTACCAATGGCTGACTACTGATTTTTTCCGGCAACAGCTACACTTGAAGATGTCACGCTATACTTGAGCAAACTTCAGGGAATCTGTCTTGCACAAATCAGATAAATCCACATTTGCGGGTGATAAGAAAGTTGGGCAGTCTATTCTGACCCCGCTGGAAAACCGGCTGAAGAACTGGCTGGTGCCAAAAGTGCCGTTGTCTGTCGAAACGTGGCATCTGACTTTTACCACCATTGTGTGGTCGGCCGGTGTGCTTGGTTTTGGAAAGCTCGCAGCCGGTGATCTGCGCTGGCTGTGGGGCGTGTCTTTAATGATCGTGCTGCAGTACCTGACCGATCTTGCTGATGGTGAAGTCGGGCGGCGCAGAGATACAGGTCTGATTAAGTGGGGTTTCTATATGGACCATTTTCTCGACTATATTTTTCTGTGTTGTCTGGTAATGGCTGGCTACATGATTGCCCCGCAGGGGGTTGAGTTCTGGTTTGTCGTACTGTTGGTAATTGTCTGCGCCTTTATGGTGAATTCGTTTCTGAGCTTTTCAGCAACGAACGA
>CALLLY010000457.1 GCA_938008205.1 uncultured Granulosicoccaceae bacterium | reverse complement strand
AGCAGTAGACATATGTGAACCTAAAGGCAGCGTTGTAAACGCTGCCTTTTTTATTGTTAGCGGTTCCTGTGCGCCTTGACCAGTGCGCTATACCAGTGGCCGCTATCTTTGATTGTTCTTGCCTGCGTTTCGTAGTCTACGTGCACCAGACCAAAGCGCATCTTGTAGCCTTCCGCCCATTCAAAGTTATCCATCAGGCTCCAGGCAAAGTAGCCTTTCATGGGTAGCCCGTTGGCAGTGACTTGTGCAATCTGACCCAGGTGTGGTTCCAGATAATCAATCCGACGCTGATCCTGCACCTTTCCTGCTACCGGTTCATCGTTAAAGCAGGCGCCGTTTTCAGTGATGTAGCAGGGCGGCAGATTATAGTTGTCGTACACATAGGTTAATAAATCGCCAAAAGCCTCTGGCGCTATCTCCCAGCCGATATCTGTCTTCAGTGCACCGTCAGGTACTGGAGCTTGTTTACAGGAGGGGTACTTAGCGTTGGCGTCGTGCATTACTCTGGCAGGGGTGTAGTAATTCAGTCCCCAGAAATCAAGCGGTTGTTGCATGTCTGCCAGATCTGATTGCCAGTGTTCCGGTAGATAAGTTGAAAGCCCTTCGACATAGCTCTGCGGGTAGCTGCCACGGAATAACGGGTCGAGAAAAGCGCCGTTGTGAAAATCGAAAAATCGTTGCGCTGCTTGTCTGTTTTCGTCGCTGTTATCGGCCGGGTATACCGAGTGAAGGTTAAGCGCTATGCCGGCAGGTACACTCGATTCTGCGCGGATGGCCTGAACCCCGAGCCCGTGCGCCAGATTTAAAAAGTGGATAGCCGGCACTGTGGCTTCGATCGATTTTTCCCCCGGAGCATGAATGCCGAGCAGGTGGCTCAGGATTGAAGAACACCATGGTTCGTTGAGTGTGGTGAGTGATGCCAGTCTGTCGCCAAAGTGCTTTGCGATAACACTGGCATAGTCGGCAAAGGCCAGTGCGGTAATTCTGCTTGTCCAGCCACCATGGCCATGTAATTCGATAGGCAGATCCCAGTGATAAAGCGTGGCAAACGGCTGGATTCCGCGCTCCAGACAGCCGTCAATCAGCTTGTCGTAAAAACCGATACCTTTCGCGTTAACTGCCCCGGTACCGTTGGGGATCACTCTCGGCCAGGCAATCGAAAATCGGTATGCATTCATGTGCATTGACTGGATCAGATCCAGATCTGATTGCCATCGGTGGTAGTGATCGCAGGCAATATCGCCGGTGTCACCGTTGTGAACGCGACCGGGCATTTTTGAAAACGCATCCCAAATGGACGGTTTGCGACCATCCTCGTCATGAGCACCTTCGATCTGATAAGCTGCTGTGGCGACACCGAACAGAAAGTCTTCTGGAAATGCGTCGTGCTTTAATTTGTTGTTCATAGTTTTTCGATCGGGTTTAATTTCGGGATTACTAGCGTAGTAACACCAGCCGGGGCGGCTCAACTCCGGTCGAGTCAACTCAGGGCCAGGCACGGATGCTGAACTAAATTTGGCGGGATCGGCTATTATCCCGCATGCGTTCACGTAAACCAAATACTCAACACCAGATGCCGGGGAATACCATTGGATCTTAAGCTCGCTGACGCGAAAAAAATAATCGATGCAGCACTTGCTGCGCAGGCAGAAAACAACTTCAAGCCGATGGCGGTGGTGGTTGTCGGATCGCGGGGGACAATAATCGCCTGTGAATGCCAGGACGGTACCAGTCTTTTACGGCCGAAAATCGCGCATGGTAAAGCCTATGGCGCGATCTCTCTGGGAGTTGGATCGCGGGTTCTTTTTGAACGGGCAAAGGTCGAACCGTTTTTCATACAAGCGGCTAACTCGCTTTGTGATGGCGCGCTGGTGCCGGTTCCGGGTGGCGTGCTGGTTAAGGATGGTGATGGTAATACCCTCGGGGCTGTCGGTGTGACCGGGGATATTTCTGATAATGATGAGATTTGTGCGGTGGCGGGGATTGAGGCTGCAGGGTTTAGTGCGGATACGGGGGGGTAGATTTCGCTTGCGGTGGGGCTTTTGGGATTCGCTTGCGGCGGGCTGTGGGATGTCGCTTGCAGCGGGCTGTGGGGTGTCGCCTGCAGCGGGCTGTGGGGTGTCGCCTGCAGCGGGCGTCACTTTGAAAAGCCCAAAGTAACCAAAGGCTTCTTCGCGAATGATTGGCCCTTCGGGTGGCGCTCATTTTGGTTGGCTGGTTTTGTTTTCTTGGGTTTGTCTTTGAGATTGCTGGATGTCTTTGAATGGAGTGCGCCATTTTGAGTATTGCCGCTCTATCGGGCCGCGCAGATGCGCGTCCTTGCGCAGCTGCGCTAACGCTGCCATCCATGGCGCTTTTACCCGATAGATCGGCAATACTCAAAACTGATCAACACGCTGTTAAAACGCTTTCGCGTTTTGGTTCCGGTGATTCTATTGACGGTTTTTCACGCAGGGACTTTTCGCCATACAAAAGGTCGGAATTTTTTGCGTATTAGCCATGATTGGCTCCCACGTCGATTTTCTTTCGGTTTGTTTTAGTCGGTTTAAGAGGGGGCGGTGCGTTCGCAGTGGGCGTTACTTTGAAAAGCCCGTCGTTACTAAAGGCTTTATCGCGAATGATTGGCCCTTGGCTGGCGCTCTTGTGGGATGGTTTGTTATGCCTTCTTAGGTTTGTCTTTGGGATTGCTGGATGTCTTTGGATGGAGTGCGCCATTTTGAGTATTGCCGCTGTATCGGGCCGCGCAGATGCGCATCCTTGGCGCAGCTGCACTAACGCTGCCATCCATGGCGCTTTTACCCGATAGATCGGCAATACTCAAAACTGATCAACACGCTGGTAAACGCTTTCGCGTTTTTGTGGGATGCTTATCTGTGGATCTGGTGGGTAACCGAAAGATCGTCAAAGCTTAGACAGCGACGATCTGTTTCTATAGGCGTTAACCCGTCACATTGTTACGCTTACGGGAATTTGGCTTGACTGAATCTCCAACAAAACTTTATCAAGAAATTTTCATTGTCCATATTTCGCAATAAAAATCGGGTTCTGTTGTGGGCATCATTTGAAAAGGTTCGCCGCGAGATTGGATGTCAATTTTTCCAGCCGCATTGAGTTCCTTATAGATTTCAGCATACCCGCAACTTTCCCATGGGTCTGTCATCACCGCAAAAATGATGTGACCACCTGGTCGAATCAACCTGACAAACTCTCGCAAACTGTAGGAGGGCATTTGGGAGGTTGTCCCGCACGTTATCACTGCATCAAACGAATCATCCGCAAAATGAGTTTTCTTGCCAAGGTCGCACTGGTGAATCTCTCTGTAGACGCCTTTGGATCTCGCTATTTCCAGCATTTCTGCAGAATAATCAATCGCCCACAACTCTAGGAAACCTGCATCATGCAGCGTTTGTCCGACGAGACCGGTTCCCGCTCCCGCATCAAAAATTCGATCATTCGAATCAAGTGTTTTCTCTGCTACACGAACTGCTTCTGTCGGTACCAGATAGTCTTCGTAAGACCCAACATCGCTGTCGTAGAGCTCGGCCCATACATCGTAACGCCTTACTAACTCTTCGTTGGTGTCGGCGCTCATTACCCAGTCAACACGCTGCGCTTTATTATCAGGTAATTCGTTTTTTCCCATTGATAATTACTCCTTAGTTTCATGCGTTCGGTTTAGCTATACGATGGCTGCGATACACTCGGCGATTTGATTCCCCCGAGACTCTATGGAGTACAGACTATTCACACAATGGCATGGAAGGCCAGCGTCCTGTTGTTCAGAGCCATGTAATCATCCGGAGTGTTATCTCTATCTACGGCGTAATACGATAGAAATCAGGAGTGAGGTTATCTTCCAGCAACGCGATTACCGATGGAACAAGCGGTATCAGATCGCCTAATCTGTTCATTGTTGGCGCTAGCACGATGACGGCAAGTGCTAATTCCGTGGTTGATTGCTGATATTCCATGTTTTTGTCGGCGGACAACAGTGCGACAAAACCTTCAGCGGCTGCCAGTCGCAAAAGTTCGCCATTCTTCTTAGAGGCCCAGCCCATTGTCTGAACAGTATGAACATCATAATCTTCAGGAAACTCGCGCGCGAGTCGTGCAGGTACCTGCTCGTCAAGCAGCAGCTTCATTTTCTGAAGTCAATTGGTGCAGTGCGTATTCTAGGAGCCTGGTAGCCTGCTCACGAGTCACGGACGGAAAATCTTCGAGGAAGATTTCAAGGCTATCACCAGCTTCCAGGTGTTCGAAAAGAATTCGAATAGGCACCCGGGTGCCACAGAATACCGCCGTACCGTTTAGAATCTCCGGGTCTTTATGGAAAATTTGCTTTGACATATTTTCGGCCTCTTTATCAATTATACATCACCCCCAGCGACCGCGATGTGACTAAACCTTTGCAACGACAGAAAATGGCTGATTTCCCTGTCCAGGGAATGGTACAACTGTGAGTAATTCGTCCAGTCATTGCAGGTGCCGTTAGCCCTGTTTGCTGGTATCCAGAATACCTTCGCGTTAAAGTTATCAGATCGATGGTCGCTTTTTGACTAAGTTCCGTTTGAGACGTATGATTGTATCACATGAGCATATCTGCACAACAAATAGCCAGCGTTCTCGGTACACAAAAGGATCTCGGACGCAAAGTACGCAGTCATCATGACCTCGAAAGCATAGTGGCGAGCGGTTTACCAAGGACTGCGCTCGACCGGGTGATCGGCCGATTGGAAAGCGCCACCAATGGTTCTCTTAGCGAGCTTAAATTTAAAGTGGTTCCACGCGCAACCTACCAACGCTCCGATCGACTGTCACTGCAGCCAAGTGAGACCGTCGAGCGTTTAGCGCGACTTTATACAATGGCACTGGAGGCCTTTGAAGATAACGAAGCAGCCGCACAGTTCATGATGACAGAACATCCGGAGCTTGAAAATAGAACGCCATTTGTCACCGGCCTAACTGAGCTTGGGGGGCGAATGGTTGAGGAGGTAATAGCCAGGGGAATGCATGGCCTCCCAGCCTAGGCTTGTCTATCGGGTTGTTAGCAATCAGTTCCCACCATTTGATGGTACAGGTGCACATAAATACGGTAGCCGATGGGTCGATCCGGGAAGATTCGTAGTCCATGCTGCTTCCGCCTATTCTCTGGCGATCCTGGAGAACATTGTTCACTGGAGAACACCAAAACTCATTCCATCACTGGTGACCGTCGTTGCTACTATTCCTTCCTCACTCAAGCAGCAAACTGCTTCGATTAAAAAGGTGGCAGATCAGAACGCGTGTCGAAAGATTGGGAATGAGTGGTATGACACTGCGGACTGTGCGGTATTGTGGGTGCCGTCGGTCGTATCTCCTTATGAGCAGAATGTGTTGTTGAATCAGTTGCACCCGGACTTCAGTAA
>CALLLY010000456.1 GCA_938008205.1 uncultured Granulosicoccaceae bacterium | reverse complement strand
GGAAAGTTCATGGAGACATTCGATCTTAAGCAAACCGACTGGCGACCAATGGAGCCTGCAACACTTGCCGAAGCCCATCAGGCGATTGAAACCATGCTGTTTAGCGATGACGCCGAAGGTCGATTCGCATGGGATCTGATGGGTGCCACGCTTAGCTATAGCAGCGCGCTGATACCCGAAATTTCCGATGACATCGTCAATGTCGATCGCGCCATGAAGTGGGGGTTCAATTGGGCACAAGGCCCGTTTGAATTACTCGATAGCATCGACGCGAACAAATTTGCAGAAAAATGTGCCACCAACGGAATACCGGTAGAAGGCATGTTAAAAACACTAGTAGACAGTAAACACAGCAGCTTCTATAGAAATAACGGCGCTGAATTTCTGGGCCTCGATGGTGAGTATCACAAAACTGCTGGCTAGCCAGCACACTGAAAAATCTGCGTAGTGAGAACGTACCATAGCGAGGTGCGTTCGCTACGATAAGTTCGTGGTACAGTTTTTTAGGTCACCCCATATTCTTCTGAGCGCGCCTGCCTGACCAGCTCATAGAGTGCGCTGAGAACATCACTTCGATAGATGACTCCAACAACTTCAGTGTGATCTTCTCCCACGCGGGTTACCGGTGCATAGTGTGCGTCCAGCTCATTCAAAGTTTGAAGCGCCGCCAACAAACTGGTACTCGTTGGCACGGCGTGGGCGGGACTGTTAGCCACTTTTTCACAGACTTCATCGCGACCGAACTCCGCAACCGCTGAATATATTTCATCGGTTGACAGAGAACCGGTAAATCTCTGATCGCTGTCAATAATCACTGCAACATAATGTTTAACAGCGAACATCGCCGCCTCGACATCCGCGAGCGTTGCTTCTGGCGCTATTTCGATATAGTTCGCAGAAACCAGCTTATCGATGGTCCGGGTTCTCAACAGACTTTGATCGCGTCCGGTATTCAGGTTGATACCACGCTTTGCCAGTTGCCAGCGAAAGAACGATCCATACGGCATGAGCTGCATACAGGTACTGGCCATGGCAGAAGCGAGCATTACGGCGATAACAAGATCATAGTCAACGGTAAGTTCAAAAACGATTAAAAGGGTTGATATCGGGGCCCCCAACATAGCAGACGCTACTGCTGCCATACCAACAACCGAATACACCCCTTGACTGGAAATCAGATTCTCACCAAGAAAAGACATTAAAAACCAGAAACCGCCGCCTAACATCGCCCCGATAAATAAACCCGGTGAAAAGACCCCCCCGGCAAATCCGCTACCTACAGCGATAGCAGCACATACAGTCTTTGCAACCAACAGTCCGAATATCATATTGATCTCCAGCTCCTGATTGATTGCCAACGCAGTTCCTTCATACCCGACACCAAGAATTAATGGATAACTCAGTGCAACAACACCGATCACGACTCCGGCGCAAGCTGGGCGAATCCAGAAAGGAATACCGGTTTTTTTCCAGGTTGCCTGAGTGGCAATCACCATATAAATACAAATCTGTACGACCAATGCCGCAACAAAACCCAGCGCAGCGAACGCCGGTAACTCCCACAATGAGCCAATCGCATAATCAGGTATCGTAAATTCCGGATTATTACCATAGATACTATGGCGAACGATGACCGCACCCATTGCTGCGATGACTACCGGTGCAAAAACCCTTAACGCGTAGTAACCGACAATGACTTCAAGCGCAAACAAAACACCCGCAATTGGCGTATTAAATGAAGCTGTAACCGCTGCAGCGGCTGCACACCCTAACAGCGCCAGGGACTGAGTTCGATCAAGACCTAATTTATCCGCCATCCAGGCTGTGATAGAAGCGCCTATATGCACAGCCGGACCTTCCCGGCCCAGTGGTGCACCGGCACCAAGCGACACCAGAGTTGCCAGCCCGACAATACCACCTGAACGCACATCCATTTTGCCTGCTCGCATCGCACTTGCTTCCATGACGTCTGCGATACCATGAAAGCGCTGCTCTGGCATGTGTTTGAGAATTAGTCCCACCACTAGCCCTCCCAACACCGGGGCCAGCACGATAGTCCAGTCAGATTTGTTGGCAAGCCAGGAAATACGATCAGTATTTTCCTCACGCGCAAACAGAAAGTCCTGCAGAGTTATAATGCACTCAATCAGGGCAACAGTAGTTACCCCCACTATCAACCCGGTAAAGAGCGCTAATAGAAAAAAACCGAATCGGAGTTTAAAAAACTCAGTCACGAGTGCGCCTGAAGCCTGAACATTTTCAAAATCTACCGCCTGGCCAAAAACACACGCAGATTCTGCACCTGTTCAGGTTACATGACACAAGGAGAGTCAGTGTCTGCTTCTAAGTAAATCACGTATCTCGGATAAGAGCGCTACCTGCGGATCCACGGTTTCTTCCTGCTGCGAGCGTGCTTTATTGAGTAATTTCACCACCATAAATATCGCCGCAGAGACAATCAGAAAACTAATCAGGGTATTAATAAAGCTACCCCAGTTAATAGTCACAGCTCCTGCTGCTTTGGCTGCCGCCAACGACGCGTAGGGTGCGGGAGCGGCGCCCTCTTTGAGTACCAGAAACAGGCTACTGAAATCGACTCCACCTAACAGCAGCCCGATTGGTGGCATTAATATGTCTTCTACCAGACTTGCCACAATTGTCCCGAAAGCAGCACCAATAACGATGCCCACGGCCATATCAACCATGTTACCGCCCAGTGCAAACTTCTTAAATTCTTCAAACATGGTCGCGCGCCCAGGTGATTACACAAAGTCCAATAGAACCCCAGGCGCTCAAAAGGTGCAATGACAGTCCGTAAACCTTACGGATTTAGTCACAGCAACTACCAACTCCGGATATAACAGGAAAGCCGCGCTGAAAGCGCGGCCTCCGTAGCGCGGCTAGTTACTCGCCGGTAGTACCGGTGTGGACACGGTGTCTTTGAGTGGGGGTTGTGCAGTACTGCTGGCGGCAGCGACACCAGTGGCGGTGCCCCCTTTACCGAATGAAATAAACTCACTGTTTTTTTCTATCAGTTTGCTGCCAATGCCTTTGACTTTGATCAGATCATCAACACTCTGAAAATCTCCATGTAGTTTTCGATATTCGACAATAGCCTGTGCTTTGGCGCTGCCAATACCATGGAGATTCTCTGCGAGCGCAATGGCATCAGCAGTATTAACATTTACCAGTTGTGCTGCGAATGGAGACGAACAAACCAGGGTGAGAAGCGCTACTGCGAGTGTACTTCCAAATTTCTTAAACATTACTTACCTCTTAATTCTACTTCAATACGTCGTTTCAGATTTACTAAACTTCAGTGACTACATGTTTCATACATCATCCAGACTGTCTGATTACTGGTTACTTCCTGCCACGTAGTACTTCTACTAAATACCTCATCAAGTGAATTCACCTGACGAACAGAAGCTTACACTGTGAAAATCGCAGGAGGTTCTGAACCAGATCACAATTCAATCAAAAACTGTTAACTGATACCGTGTCAAAGCAAACTGACTTAACAGGGCACTGATTACCGAATCAGGCAGCGCCGACAACACCATCCTCTAATTCAATGTCTAGAACGGGAAGGCGAATCACAATGGTAGTGCCTTTGTTCTCTTCACTTTTTGCTTCAACACTGCCACCGTGTTCACGTATAACAGTCGCAACCAATGCCAACCCGAGGCCCGTGCCTTTAAACTGCTTCTGCACGTTTGGATCACGGTGAAATCTCTCAAACAATTTTCCGATTCTATCCGCTGGAATACCGATACCCTCATCACTGACCTCGGCTACTATCCACGCGTCATTTTCAGTACGAGTAACAATCGTCACCCGGGTGTTTTCCGGAGAGTATTTTATTGCATTACCAACAACATTAATAAACGCCCGTTCAAGAAGGCTTGAGTCCGCTGTTACCCAGACATCCTGATCTATATCGTTCACATCGAGAGTTATATTTTTCTGATGCGCCTGTGGCAATAACTGATCAATCGTGCTCTCGATAATATTTTCAAAAAAAACAGGCTGCAACTGATCTATTTCCAGATGCTCAGCGCGGGTGAGACCAAGCAGATCATCAATCATTTTAAGTGTTTTATTAATATTGGATTCAACCTGCAGATACGGTGACACATCTTTCGATGTGTCAGCCTGCTCTCGCTCCTGGGACACCAGATACAAAGACGATATCAACGGTGAACGCAAGTCGTGAGATAAATACTCGATCAGCTGACTGCGTAACCGTTCAGCGCGTCGAATCTCGCTTAAATCTACGGCGCTCGCAACAATAAGCCGGTCAGGCAGGCTCTCACCCAGCACGTTGAAATCAATTACCAGCTCACGATCACCACTAACGTGGTTTACCTGCCAGTTTTTTCCTTCTTGCATAATGGAATCAAACGCTTCTTTGTCCAGGCGCATCGGATCTTTACCCAGCTCGACAAAAAACTCCTGAACGGTTTTGTTTTCCAGGGAAGTGTTGTTGAACATTTCGTCTGCAAGCTCATTGCAGCGCATCATCTCGCCGACTGCATTCCATACAATTAAGCCGGTTGGACTACCGGCGAAGATATTGTCGTTTAGAACTTTCAGCTGCAGGATATGCTGATTCTGCTTGCTCAAACGATCTGCATCTGTTTGCAGGCTTTCAATAGTGCCACCGGTATTCGGCAGACTGATTCTGCTCTGCACTCTGGAAGCGCTGTCAATGAGCTCGGCAAACCGTTGGTTCATCAACTGGCTGTCGAAATGAAATCCGATTACAAAAGGCGTTTCTGACGGAAATCGCTTAACCCACATCCCTTCCCGAACTACCCACTCGGCGTTGTGAATTTTGGTGTATTCGACATCGGCAGCACTGTCACTGGATTGCACAGTACCATCAGCGGCCAGGAACCATTTCTCCAGTCCTAGATGAGAGGCAGCGCTTTGAAACATGCTCACCAGTGGCTGTGACGCACTCAGGCCGATGTCGTCATCATAGATCGCCAGTTTATTGGTTTCAGCACGAAGAAAACGAGTGGCAAATTCAAGCCGATGCCAACTCCACAAAGGAAAGGCCAATAGAATCGGGATGGCAGTAAGCAATGGTGGAAACCATATATTGCCGACGCGGTACAACATAAAACTCAGAAACACCGGCACAAATGCCAGAAGAATAGTTGCCAGTAGTCCCCAGCGCGGCCTCAGCCTGGAATAAATCATTAACAGCAAGGCAATTAATACTGCAACCAGCAGGAAAGCCAGCCACACATTGCTTTGTCCGATTAATGTTCCTGCACGCAAAGCGCTGTAAATATTTGCGTGAACTTCAACCCCGGGAAGGGGCTGATCTACTCCGAAAATCGGCGTCGGTACCGCGTCGCCAAGACCGGTGGCAGTTAACCCGAAAAATACGGTACTACCGTCGAACACGCTGCGATCAAAATCACCGGACAGCACATCATAAGCAGGTATAGTTTTGAACGTGCTCTTGGGGCCATGAAAAGGAACCATGACCTCGTGATCACCAATCCATCGGGTAGCAAAGTCTTCGTGCTCAGTTCGCACGCCGCCGAGCTCATCTGGCGCAATCCCGAGACTTTGCATGGCCGCCAGAGACAACATTGGCCAGTGCGGGTTTTTAAAGCCTGCCTTCAAAAACACGCGACGAACGATGCCATCAGAGTCTATCGGCAGGAAAATATGACCAAGCTGCTGTGATGCCTCGAGCACTGAAGGTATCGGTAATGTCTCACCACCTCGCAACAGACCTTTGCCCTCGGTATGAATAGGCAGAATGACTCTGCCGGACCGCTCGATAGCACCCGCCAGCAGAGCATCACCGGCTCTGTCTTCTTTGCTGGGTTCCGAATACAGAATATCTATAAGGATAACGCTGGCACCTGCATCGGTCAGGTTGTCGATTATTGTTGCCTGGTCTCCACGGGACCAGGGCCAACGACCATTCTTTTCAACGCTAAGCGAATCTATCCCGACAATAATCAGATCATCAGGTGCTTCGGACTGATGTATACGGACCCAGCTATCGTAGATTAACCGGTCCATTTTCTGAGTGACTTCTCCACGGTGCAAAAGCAACGTGA
>CALLLY010000455.1 GCA_938008205.1 uncultured Granulosicoccaceae bacterium | reverse complement strand
GTGGTTTTCTGCAGTAACCCCGAGTCCGCCGATGCCAAGCTCAAGACAAACCGCCGGGTCAACAGCCATTGCCAGCGCCTGACGAACACGCTTGTCTGCGTATGGCATTTTTCCGTCGATTTCAGCTTTCTGGTTTGGACGGATAACGATCGTTGCAGCAGTCACAACGTCGTGACGGTCCATGCCGTCGATGCTGTCGAACAGTTCAACGATCTCAGCACCTTCTGCGCTGTAGATCGCGTCGACTTCATCAGATTCTGCGGCGGCAAAGTGAGATGCCGGCTCGGTACCGTAGTCAATAAACTCGATGCGATCCATCCATGCACCGTTGCCTTCGTTCCACCAGGTGTGATCAGGGTTTCTGACTAACACACCTTTTTCACCGACTTTCAGTGATTCCGGAATGTAGGCGCCAGTACCCAGAGGATTATCGAGTGCAGTCGCAGCATCGTAATCTTTATGAGTAATCGCAGCAGGGTAGTCGGCCATACCGGCGATAAGGGAGATGTCCGGGGCTGGCAGATTCAGCTTAACCGTGTGGCTGTCGACCACTTCGATCGCGCCGTCCAGAGCCTTGCCGGTGTTCTCGTCAATCAATGTAGCAAAGCGACCGGCCATGGAATTAC
Source organism: uncultured Granulosicoccaceae bacterium (assembly GCA_938008205.1). Classification (GTDB taxonomy): domain Bacteria; phylum Pseudomonadota; class Gammaproteobacteria; order Granulosicoccales; family Granulosicoccaceae. The sequence goes on along the minus strand of CALLLY010000455.1, from coordinate 2,185 downwards.
CTTCCACGTCTTTCTCACACCAGCCGGCGATGTTGCGTGCAACGTCGTCTGCAGTGAAGTCATCACCGTTGTTCCACTTCACGCCTTTGCGAACGTTCAGGGTGTAAGTTTTTGCATCGTCACTGACGTCCCAGCTTTCGAGTAGCTTGCCGGTGAAAGTGGCGTCGTTGTTGTACTCAACCAGGTACTCAAGCCAGCCGCGTGCAAAGTTTGCAATCTGAGACCAGTCATAGGTACGAGGATCTTTCAGTGCTCGAACTTCAGTCTGGAAGCGTACTGTGCCGCCCATTTGTTTACCGTGCCCGTCAGCGTGTGCCACGGACGGGGCAACCAGGCCTAACATGCTATAGGCAGTCGCGGTGCTCGCGCCGAAGATACTCGCGATCGCCAGAAACTCACGACGACTCACGCCGTCGCCCTGTTTCTTAACGCTATCTGCCATCTTGGTGATCTGGCTTGGCAGTTCCTGCCCGTTTTTCTTTCTGAACTTCATGAAAGTCCTCCGTAAGGATTACGTGTTATATGGTCTCAGCCCGTCACTCGGGATCGACGCGTTGAATGTTCGTGCAGTCATCAACAAATTTTGTGTAAAAAGTTGATTAATCATCCTTGATGGAGAGCAGCACCTCTTGTGCTGCCTGGCATTAGCCACCATGAGTGCGAACTCAGATTGCTCGTGCTTCGGGAACCCCGCTTGTGAGTAGAATAACTAATCGCCCGGGCGTGTGAGCCGGCGCGTTGTTATTCCTCGACATGACAGTCAAAGCAACGACGCCACTCTTTAATATTACACCACAACCGGCCGGTGTGCTTTTCGCGGGTCCGACCAGTTTTGGCCAGTTATTGGTGTTGAAAATTCTAATGAGAATTTCCGTCCCGATCTGTTGCGACAGCTTCATCCTGGTGCCGTGGAATGCAGATAAGGTAACTCTGTATACTCAAAACCGTATTCCGTTTGACAGGGCATCTTGTCAGGTCGTCAATTTTGTAGAGGAAACCCCCTTCATGAAAAACACACCTCTTTTCGACCAGCATGTAAAAGCAGGTGGCAAAATGGTGGAGTTTGGTGGTTGGTGTCTGCCGGTGCACTACGGGTCGCTGGTGGACGAGCATAACGCTGTGCGAACCTCGGCGGGGGTGTTTGATGTCTCCCATATGACCATTGTCGATTTCACTGGTGCACAAGCCAAAGCCTGTTTAAGTCAGCTGCTATGCAACGATGTTTCTACCCTGACTGAACCCGGCGCTGCGTTGTACAGCTGCATGCTGGATAATGAGGGAGGAATTATTGACGATCTGATTGTGTATTTTCTTGCTGAAAACAGCTACCGGATGGTGGTGAATGCAGCCACTCGAGAGAAGGATCTCGCCTGGTTCGATAGTCAGAGTGAATCTTTTGATGTGCAGGTAACCGAACAGCCGCAACTCGCCATGATTGCTGTGCAGGGCCCCGATGCAATGGCTATTGCCAACACGCGGTTGCCTTCTGAGCTGGCGGCACAGTGCCAAGACCTGGCGCGCTTTACGGCTGTGTGGAACGATGACTGGTTTGTTGCCACCACCGGATACACTGGCGAAGACGGCTATGAGATTGCCTTACCTGGGGAAGCAGCTGCCGAACTATGGGATGCATTACTCGCGGCCGGTGTATCACCCTGCGGTCTCGGCGCTCGGGACACGTTGCGTCTTGAAGCAGGTATGAATCTGTACGGTACCGATATGACAGAAGCAGACACGCCGTTAACTTCCGGGCTGGGCTGGACGGTCGCCTGGCAACCCGATACGCGTGATTTCAACGGTCGTGCTGCACTGCAGGTGCAACGCAAAACTGGTGCTGCGCATAAACTGGTCGGCTACGTACTGGACGGCAAAGGGGTATTGCGCAGTGGGCAGTTGCTGTACCAGGGAGATAATGAAATCGGTGTAATAACCAGTGGTACGTTTTCACCAACGCTGAAAAAATCGATTGCGTTTGCGCGCGTTAAAGCGGAGTTTGTAACTGATTGCGAAGTGCAAATTCGTAAAAACCGGTTGCCAGTGCGCCGCGTCAGTCGTGTGTTTGTACGCAATGGTCAGCCGGCGTTTGCAGTGGTATAAAACAGCAGTGTCTCGTGCAACTTTTAACAGAACAGTCAGGAGTTAAAACATGAATGTGCCAGAGGAACTTCGGTATACCCAATCTCAT
>CALLLY010000454.1 GCA_938008205.1 uncultured Granulosicoccaceae bacterium | reverse complement strand
ATGGTGTCGAGATCGTACAGATAATTTACCATCATCATATAGGATTGTGCTTTACCTCGGTCACTGGTATCAGCACACCAGTTGATTCTTTCTACTCTCGCACCGTTTGACAAGTGAAAGTGTGCCACTGAATCCAGCGCGCGGTGACCGTTGCGCTTTTCTTCGACAATATAGCGTGCTGCCAACGGGGCGAGAATATCCTGCATTGCCGCACTGATAGCTTCATCATCTTGCCACGCATCCGATGAAATCAGTGCTTCGATTGATTGCTCGGTATGTTGCGAAAGATCGTTTCGGTTCGATGTTGTGAATAGTGATTCTTGCTGATTGTCCAGCAGGTTAGTTAACCATTTTGCAAAACCGGGGATCGGAGACAGCGTACTGAACTGTGTGAGCTGAGGTAATTCCCGGCGCAGTTCGTCGGTGACGCGTTTAATGAGAAAGTCTCCCAGGCTAACGCCGTTCAAACCGTTCTGGGTGCTGCTGATCGAGTAAAAAATAGCAGTATTGTCTGCGTCTTCGATTATCTCACTCTGGCTGGTGTCGAGAAGTGTGTCTACGTTGTCTGATAGCTCATTCACTAACGCAACCCAAACAAATATCAGGGGCTCATCCGGCATGCGAGGATGGAAAAATGCAAAGCAGCGTCTGTTTTCTGCAAGACGATGATGCAGGTCGTTCCAGGATTCCACCTGGTGTACCGCTTCATAAGTAATCAGTTTTTCCAGCAGTGATGCCGGTGCATTCCAGTCTATCCGTTTCAGATCGAGAAAGCCGATATCAAACCAGCTACTCAACTGCATTTTAAGTTCTGTTTCTATGCTGGCGAGCTGTGGATTATCTTTCTTCAACCGAATCAGGTCGCCACGCATGTCGACCAGAAATTTTAAGCCGTTGGGCAGAGCGTTAAACTGAGTTAGCAGTGTCAGATAGGGAGGGGTCAGCTGAGCGCGCAGGCGTTGCTCGGTCTGACCTCTGTCGGAATCTGATAAATCCGAAAACAGTTTTTCGGCGGTTAGTCTGGCCTGATCGTGATCAATATCGAAATCCTCCAGCAGCATGCTGAAGTACTTGTTTTTGCCTTCGTCATTGAGGGTCAGGTACGCCTGCCCGAGCTCCGCGGCTCGTGCTCGCGATGAGACCTGGCCGCCTTTGGATTCCAGGCAAGCTCTGATTTTTTCCCGCAACGGCTCCAGCTCGTTTTCATGCAGATAAGAGCTGAGCTCCAGACGTTTTCCGGAGAACGGGCTGGACAATCCTTTCCAGGCACTTAGCAGATTTGAAATCAAGCGGTTGCTAACCCGTTTAGTGTTTTGGGTCAAAGGCTGTGCCCCGACATAGTCATACAGCGGTGCCTAAGATACTGAGGTTTAATAAAGCGTCGGCTCGCGTTCAAGATGAATACCATAGCGTCGCAAGATATCGTGTTTAATAGTGTTTGCAAGTATTGCAATCTGCTGTCCATTACCACCACCGTGGTTGACCAGAACCAGTGCCTGCGCGTTGTGTACTCCGACATGGCCGGAAATATAGCCTTTCCAGCCGGCACGGTCGATCAGCCAGGCCGCCGGAACCTTATATTGACCAGTGCTATCACTATAGTGTGGTAACCCGGGGTGCTTTTTAATCAGTGTGTCAAGTTGCTGGCGGCTAATGATCGGGTTTTTAAAAAAGCTACCGGCATTGCCGATTTTCTGCGGATCGGGAAGTTTGGCGCTTCTAATCGAACAGACTTCATCAAACACTTGCTTTGCGGTCGGTTTAACAATTCCCTTTTCATTTAATGACCGCACCAATGCTTCATAGCTTAGCGTCGGGCGGTCTTGTTGGGACAGCTTGAGCGTAATCGCAGTAACAATATAGTTTTCACCTTGTGGTGTTTTAAACAAGCTGTCTCGATAGCCGAATTGACACTCGCTCGCCAACAAAGTGCGGATATCTGTGGTCGTTTTATCGTAGACCTCGACGCTTTCAAGCAGATCGCCAACCTCTACTCCATACGCTCCGATATTTTGTATGGGTGCGGCACCTGCCGACCCTGGAATCAGTGCCAGATTTTCCAGACCGTAAATTCCGAGTTCAAGAGTTTTTGCCACAAGCCCGTGCCACAGTTCGCCGGCACCGGCTTTGACAATAGTATGGGTAGGTTTAACTTCTGCAGTAATTTCCTGAATGGCAATATGAATAACCAGGCCAGTAACGTTTTTTGTGAAGACTATATTGCTGCCACCACCGAGTATAAAGCACGGTATCTTTTGCTGTTTGCTCCAGCTAATAGCCTCATGCAACTGTGCAGAAGTTTCGACACTGACAAAATACTCTGCGCTGACTTCAAAGCCAAAGCTATTGTAACTTTTAAGCGATTGTTCGCGTTTAATATTCAAAAGGGTATTGAGTCCGGATCTTTACCGGTTTGACGTTCAGTAAAGTGCTGGCTGTTAAGAACTCGCGGGTAGTAAAAAAGTAGTGACAGCGCTCTGATAATCATAAACAAACTGAAGCTCAACCACAGGCCCGTGTTACCGAGGTGAGGGGTTAGCCACTGTGCGGTGACCAGAAAAACCAGCGCCGACACCCCCATGGCATTTCGCATTTCCGCAGAGTGCGTTGTGCCAATGAATATCCCGTCCAGCTGATAACACCAAACCGATATTATCGGCAACGCCACCAGCCAGGGCAATAACATATTGGCAATCTCAATGACCTGCGGTTGATTCGTGAACAGTGCAATCAGCCGGAGGCCGAAAACACCGATAATGAGTGACATGGTGGCGGCTACCACGGCAGATTGTATGGTCGAGTATTTAACTGCCTTGTAGAAATGCTCACGCTTTTGACTACCCCAGGCTTGCCCGGTTAGCGTTTCAACCGCATGCGCAAAACCATCCAGTGCATAGGCGCATATATGTAATATTTGCAGCAAAATAGCATTGGCAGCCAGGGATAGAGCACCGAGCCCAGCACTTTTGGCGTTGAAGTAGAAGAACGATAATACCAGTAATAAGGTTCGCAGGAATATATTCGTATTCAGTGTAAACAGTCGTTTCAGTGCGGTAGGGTCGAGCAGGGAGTGAATTTGTAATTGGTCAGCTGACCAGGTGATCGATTTACTCACCAGTAATAAGCCCAGTCCCAATGCACAGTATTCGCTGATCACACTGGCAATGGCAACGCCAGCAATACCCCAGCCCAGAACAGGCACAAACAGTAAATCCAGAACGATGTTTAACAGATTGAGAAACAGCTGAAAATACAACACGGCACGCATCTGTTGTTGACCGATGAGCGTGCCAAGAATGACGTAATTGGCAAGCGTTGCAGGCGCCGCCCAGATACGAATCTGATAATACAACGAGGTAGGCTGGTTTAACGCTTCGTCGGTACCAAGTAACCAAAGACTCAACGACAGCAATGGTTTTTGTAGTGCTAATACACAGCAGGCCAGCAATGCAGCGACTAACAGAGAACGCCAGAACGTCAGAGAGATATTGGTTTTACTGTGGTTATTCTCACCGAAAGCTTGTGCTACCAGCCCGCTGGTAGCCATGCGCAGAAAACCGAAGGTCCAGAACACCAGACTGAATATTGACGCTCCCAGCGCCACCGCACCAATCAGTTCTACCGTAGAAAGGTGTCCGACAACCGCGGTATCGACTGCACCGACCAGGGGCACACTGATATTTGAGAATATGATTGGCAGTGACAGTTGCCAGATTCGGGCATGCCATTGCGCAGAGCTGCTAGGAGAGGGGGGAGATGTCATACGCGATTGTACGTCATCACAGGCTGCCCATCGTAAGCTCCTGGCGCAGCCATTACCCGCAACGACTGTTGCGGGTACCGATTGAGGAGTTAGCTTTGGCGGCGGCCAATGCAGTAGTAAGTAATACCGTGTTCGGCGAGTGTCTGTGGCTCGTACAGGTTTCTACCATCAAATATGACTGGTGCACTCAGACTGCTCTTCATGCCGTTCCAGTCCGGACTTCTGAACTCGTGCCACTCTGTACAAATGATAAGAGCATCTGCACCCTCAAGCGCATCGACCGCAGATTCAGCCAGTTGGAGTTTGTCGGCATGATCAGGATATAGATGTCTGGTCTCGTCCATAGCAACCGGATCGTACGCCTGAACTTTAGCGCCTTTCTCCCATAAACCTTCCATAACAACTCGACTGGGCGCTTCTCGCATATCGTCTGTAT
>CALLLY010000453.1 GCA_938008205.1 uncultured Granulosicoccaceae bacterium | reverse complement strand
GAGTCACCAATCCTTACAATATTCGGTTTTTCTTTTGTACAGCGATCAAAGGCCTTATCGCATCTTGGTTCGAAAGCACAGCCTGAACCGAGGTTGGTGAGGGCAGGGACCATACCGGGAATTTCACGCAGTGCTTCACGTTGCAGTGGCGGATCAGGTACCAGGTGCGGCACACAGGTTATCAGACCTTGTGTATAGGGATGACAAGGCTGCGACAGTACATCGCTTACCGGTCCGGTTTCCACAATTCTACCGGCATACATCACAGCCACATCATCGGCAAGTTCCGCAATAGCACCCATATCATGAGTGATAAGCACGATAGCGGTGCCTGTTTCTTTTTGCAGATCCTGCAACAGATCAAATATCTGCGCCTGCACAGTGGCATCCAGTGCAGTGGTTGGCTCGTCGGCAATTAACAGTCTGGGTCGGCAGGCAAGTGCCATCGCGATCATCACGCGCTGACGCATACCTCCTGAGAGTTGATGCGGGTAGGCGCGAGCGCGTATTTCCGGTTCTGGAATGTCTACCGCCTTAAGCATCTCGACAGCACGCGCCCAGGCCGCCTGCTTAGTGGCGTTTTCGTGTACGCGAACGCTTTCGGCAATTTGCTCCCCCACAGTAAACACCGGGTTGAGTGATGTCATTGGCTCCTGAAAGATCATACCTATTTCACTGCCGCGGATATCACACAGCGTGTCTTCATCAAGGGTGGTTAAGTCACGGCCATCCAGGCTGATAGAACCGGAAGTAATCTGCCCGGGAGGGTTGGGTACCAGACCCATGATCGATAGCGCCGTCATGGATTTACCGCAACCGGATTCACCGACGATACCGAGAATCTTTCCCGCAGATATATCCAGTGACACATGATCCAGCACCCGTGCGTTACCCGCGCGGGTTTTAAAATCGACCACCAGATCAACAACACTCAGCAGCGGCTGCTCCATTATCGCTGCCTCAGTTTCGGGTTAAGTGCGTCATTTAAACCGTCGCCGATTAAGGAGATTGCCAGCACGGTTAAAAATATCGCAAAGCCAGGTATGGCGACGGTAAAACCGGAGTCGAGAATATACGGGCGGTTTGAGCCGATTACCTGACCCCAGCTCATCACGTTAGGATCACTCAAGCCCAGAAAGCTCAACGCTGCTTCAAACAAAATGGCGGAACCGACCATGAGATTGGCCTGCACGATTATTGGCGGTAACGCATTGGGTAATATCACTCGAAAAATTAAGTATCCGTCACTGGCACTTCCGGAACGTGCAGCGGCAACGTATTCCAGTTCTCTTATGCGTAAAAATTCTGATCGCGTTACACGCGCGACAGCCGTCCAGCTTACGACTCCAATCGCCAGTGTCACCGTTAGCAAAGATGCACCAAACAATGCCACGATCACCATAGAAAACAGCAGCGTTGGCAGTACCTGGAAAAACTCGGTAAAACGCATCAGTGCTTCTTCGACCACGCCGCCGTAGTATCCGGCAAATGCACCGACGGTGACGCCGATCAGCAACGAAATAAGGGCTGCAGCGAGCCCGATTGCCATCGAAACCTGTCCGCCAACCATCATCGCGGCGAGCATGTCGCGCCCCAGATAATCAGTACCCAGCGCAAAGCCTTCTTCCATGGGTCTTGAAAATGGTGCCCACACCATTTCAAAGGGATCCACCGGGTGAAAGTAAGGGCCGACAAAAACGAAAAGAATAATGGCAATTAAAAGAATCAAGCCGGCAACAGCCGCGTAATTGCGAAAGAACATCGTGGCCATTTCCGCAAGCGGATGTGACACCTTGATTTGTTCTTCGGGAGATTCGGACGCAGGTATGGTGGCGTTTGGCATACGGGCTAGCCGGCCTTAATGCGCGGATCGATCAGGCGCAAAGTAATGTCGGTGAGAATATTGACCACGATAACCACCAAAGACGAGAAGAATAATATGCCCATGATAGTCGGTGTGTCGCGCGCCAGTATAGATTGCAGTGCCAGCGTACCAAGCCCGGGCCAGCTGAAAACAGTTTCAACAACCACAGCGCCTGACATAACCGCAGAAAACTGCAAGCCCGCTACCGTGACCAGCGGCCCCAGTGCATTTTTAAGTGCATGCTTGTATAACACCATTCGCTGCGGTAAACCTTTTGCTCGTGCAGTGCGAATGTAGTCTGCCCCAAGCACCTCCAGCATCGACGCTCGCGCCAGACGGCTATATAAAGCCAGATAGATTGACGCCAGTGTAATCATGGGTAAAAACAAATGGTGCAATAAATCCAATAGCTGTACGAAATACCCCCCTTCAACCGTCACATCGGTCATGCCACCAACGGGGAACAGTGGAAAAATTGAGACAAACAGAATGATCAGTAAAATGCCGCTCCAGAACACCGGTGCTGCAAAGCCAAACAAAGATAAAAAAGTCACCAGTAAGCTGACAACACCGTTGGGCTTTTTTGCCGCCAGCACACCCAGCAGAGTGCCGAGCACAATGGCCAGTATTTGAGAAGAAAAAACCAACAACAACGTGGCCGGTAGCTTTTCAAGAATGAGTGTTGTCACAGGCGTGTTATAAAAGTACGAAAAGCCCAGATCAAATCGCGCCACACCGGATACATAACGCCACAGCTGTACGTAGAACGGTTCGTTTAACCCGTAACGCTCGCGGATTTCTTCAATAACGGTGGCGTCGGCACCGCCCATGTCACCGGCGATAGAATCCGCTATATCACCCGGTGCTATCGATATCAGGGTAAAGTTGAGTATTAAAACCCCGATTAGCAACAGCAAGCCGTAGCCTATGCGTTTGGCGATAGTTTGAGTAAGGCTCATGGCAGGAACATGTCGGGCTGCTGGGGGTTTCGCAAAGGTCTATAGAGTCCGGGTTTTAGTGGTGGTGTATCTAATGGGGATTACTGTTTAAAGATACGTTGACACTTAATGCCACTCTACAAAATTGACCCGGCTCCTTGACGACACCCTCAGTCGGAGGGTGTCATTCAAGGTTTACACTAGATCGAAGTAAACTCTGTGTAATACTTCTGCTGGCTACTTCAGATATACGCGATCAAGCGGATGTGAAGTACCCCACACAGAGTTTGGCGGGTTGCCCACTTTGGTATTTGAGATGGTGTGGTACGGAGAAGGAAAAAGCGGATAGAGCGGCAGTTCATCGGCGAGAATCTGCTGAAACTCTGCGTAGTACTTTTTACGCTCGTCAATATCATTGGTTGCACCGGCAAGCGCCATTAACTCATCAACGCGCTCGTTGGAATACTGCTGCGTGTTAGACCAGATAACCCCTTTTTTGATGTTCTGGCTGCTATAGGTTCTGTGCACACCAATCACCGGGTCACCCCAGTTGAACACGTTATCAAAGGTAATATCGAACTCGTGGTTAGAGACACGCTTGGCCCAGGTCGGGAAGTCAGCAGAAGATCTAACCGTGATATCAATACCCACTTTCTTTAACTGAGGCTTCAGGTATTCGGCAACCGGCTTCGCGGAAGCCCAGCCGAAGTCAACGGTCAGCGGGAAGCGCATACCGTCGTCACCTTTGGCGTAGCCGGCTTCGTCAAGCAGCGCGTTGGCTTTGTCAAGGTCAATGTCATAGGGTTCTACGGTGGCGTCGTAAAACGGACTGCCCGGGTGAATGCCGGTGAGAGCCGGTTCTGTGGCACCCAGCATGATCGCTTTGATCAGGAAGTTGCGATCAACGGCGTAGGCAATGGCTTTACGTACCGCAGGATCGGCAGTTTTACCTTGCTGGGTGTTAAACGCCAGCCAGTTCACCGGACCGATCGCCGCATAGCCGGCATTGGAAACGTCCAGGGTGTCTTTCTTCTTCATACGATTAATGTCACGCGGCTCCTGTTCAAAGCCGGATAACATCAGTTCGCCACTTTCAAGGGCGATGGTACGTGCGGCACCATCTTTCACGATACGCATGACGATTTTGTCGAGGTACGGCAGGCCTTCCATAAAGTAGCCGTCGTAACGTTCGAGAATAATGTGCTGGTCGCGTTTGAATTCAGTTAATTTAAACGGACCGGATCCAACCACATTCTCAGAGTTTTGAGGATGCGCTTTGGGATCCTGT
>CALLLY010000452.1 GCA_938008205.1 uncultured Granulosicoccaceae bacterium | reverse complement strand
CTTTAAAGTCGCCGTCACATCTCCCAGAGAAGTATCCGGGTTGCGATAGGTAAGCAGAGCAGTGGGAGAAGCGGTCGCTGCAGAGGCCTGAACGGTCCCCGTTAACAACTGTGCGTATTCCAGCGCCGGCCCACCATTGTTATCCAGTAGCCTCCAGTCAACACCTGATTCAAAGCTGTCGTTCAAAGTTACTTCGACTACTGTGGCTTCGATCAGCACCTGCCGTTTTGCACTCGCAACGGTTTGGCCAATCAGCTGATCTATCTGACGATGCTGCAGCGCTCGTGCACGCACAGTGATTAACCCGGCCTCACGATTAACAAAGATATCCTTGCTGTTATCACCTTCATCGTCAGAATAGGATCCGAGAATACCCGCAATACTGCCAACCAGCGCATCCCAGAAATGATTTTGAGAAGTGTTTTCAATGCTCATGCGTGAGCCGTTACTTGCCCCGGTATTACCACTACCCTCCGGGGTTGCGCGAATGCTGCCAACCTGTGTGGTCAGATCCACACTGGTTTTAGTTGTGCGACTGATATTAAGATAGTCCACCCGATAAGTGTGAATAGTGGGTACATCTGCCTCGACCAATAAACCGTTGTCATTTAACCGATACCGAAACGGCACCTGATTAGCCATTTTCCTCAGTATCACTTCTAATGGTTGTCGCACCGCATTCAGCGTTATTTCGCCCTTGATGTCACCAACGATATCCAGGTCCAGCGAGGTATCCCGCGCAATCGCAAACAGCACTTCGGCAACCGGCACTTTGCTCACAACAACGGTATACCGTTCTTCGGTGGATACCACTGCGTCAGGCACCTCCGCGTTGTAGTTGTTAAGCATTGACGGAACAGGTAACAATGGAAGGGCTGCAGTGGTTGCAGGAATAGGCACAGCCCGAGTGGATACTTTGCGTATCTCAGGATCAGAAACTACCGCGCGGCTATGACAACCGCCAGCAAACAATACGACTACACATACAAAACCGGTAAGAAACTTACCGGATATATCAACCATTACACTTATCACTACTCACTTCCCGCCTGAACATCACTACGCGTATTAATAATGCCGCCTGCAGCAATTCACGTACCACGACAAAGTGCACACCTATGCTGAACATCGTATTATTTGAACCAGAAATACCTCCGAACACCGGCAATATCATCAGACTGTGCGCCAATACAGGGTTCGCGCTACATCTGATTGAACCGCTGGGTTTCAGTCTGGAAGAAAAGCAATTGCGCCGCGCCGGACTTGACTATCGCGACCTGACCACCGTTAAGCGCTGGCAAAGCCTTGACCAATACCTCGAGCAAACCCCAAACAAGCCGGTCTATGCTTTTACGACCAAAGGCACTAAACGCTACGACACGCAGAACTACCACCCGGGTGACAGTTTATTGTTTGGACCGGAAACCCGCGGCCTGCCCGACAACGTACTGGGTGCTTTGCCCGAAGATAGAAAAGTCTGCTTACCAATGCAGCGCAACAGTCGCAGTCTGAACCTGTCAAACGTTGTAGCCATCGCCAGCTATGAAGCATGGCGTCAAAACGACTACGGTTAAGACTCTGTTGTGAGACTCCTGACAGAATATCTATCAAGAATTAGAAAAAGCCTGATCAATTTCAGACTTGCTTTGTCGATTGAGCAAGGCAGCAACCGCGTCCCGCGCCGCATATTGTTCTTCCAGCACGCCATATAGTTGCTCAACGATCGGAAGTTCTACCTCGTGTGTCATACCGAGTGCATGGGCGGCACGTGTCGCTGCAATACCTTCCACCGACTGGCCGACTTTTTCAACTGCATCAGTGACCGATAAACCCTCTGCGATCGCAAGTCCAAAGCGGCGGTTACGCGATAGATTATCCGTACAGGTCAGAATTAAGTCTCCCATGCCTGACAGCCCCATCAGGGTATCCCGACGCGCGCCCAGCTTATCAGCCAGTCTCATCAGCTCCGCCAGACCCCTGGTAATCAATGCGGTTCTGGCGTTCGCACCAAACCCGAGCCCGTCGGATATGCCAGCGGCAATAGCATAAATATTTTTAAGCGCACCACCTATCTGAACACCACGAATATCGTCAGTCGAGTAAACCCGGAACCGGTCATTGTGCATCCAGTGGCTGATCTGTTGCGAATAGGACGGATGATTGGATGCCACAGTGATCGCGGTTGGCAATCCGGCGACCAGTTCAGCGGCAAAGGTTGGACCGGACAATATGGCATGACTGCACTCGGGCCTTGCATCATCCAGCAACTCACTCAACAACCGACCGGTACCCGGCTCGAAACCTTTGCATGCCCACATCACGCCTGCACGCGTGGGCGCATGCTCACCGATCTGGTTAACTAATTTTGCAAAGCTATGGCTCGGCACCGCAACCAATACCTGATCTGCAATGGCTAGCGATGCCACAAGATCCGATGAATAGCGAAGATTTTCACAGAGCCTGGCATCAGGCAGATAGCGCTGATTTACCCTGCTGGACGCCATCAATTGCATTGCAGAGGCAGAGCGCCCCCACAATGTCACATTTTGACCGTTGCTCGCCAAATGGTTGGCAAGTGCCGTTCCCCAACTGCCAGCGCCGACGACGCAAAAGTGCGTTGGTCTTTCAGCATTGATCAAATTGAAGGACTCTACTGCTGAGTTTCGGGCGCCGGTGCGTTTTGCTCTTTGGCATTACCGTTGGCATTGAGGTGCTGAGCATACAGCGCATCAAAGTTGATAGGATCAAGCAACAATTGCGGAAATCCACCTTTTACAGCAAGGTCACAAACCACTTCTCTGACAAACGGAAACAGCACACTGGGCGTGTAACTACCGAGCAGATGACCCATTTCGCTTTCGCCAAAACCGGAAATACTGAACAGGCCGGATTGTTGAACTTCGGCCAGGTAGGCAGGTTTACCTTCCAATTCCACAGTGACCGTTATCATCAGGGTACATTCATACAAATCGTCTTTGATATTGCGATTTTCAGTATTCAGTTGCACCTTAACTTCAGGAGTCCACTGCGACTGTTGTGTAAAAATTTCGGTAGAGCGAGGTGTTTCAAAAGAAACATCTTTAACAAAAACTTTCTGAACCCGAAAACTTTGCTGATTACCAGCTTCAGCACCAGCGGCGCCTGTTTCTTCAGCCATTGAATAAGAACCCTGAACTAATTAATTTGTGTGATATAGAAATCGGTTGATAACGCTTGCTTTATTCTGCAGTTAACAATGCATCAAGCTCGCCATCAGATTCCAGCTCGTATAGATCATCAAAACCACCAACATGATGATCTCCAATAAAAATCTGCGGCACAGTGCGCCGGCCGCTGCGATCCATCATGATCTGTTTTTGCTCCGCGTCTTTATCTACACGGATGGTGCTGTACTCAACACCCTTGCCATCGAGCAGGCGTTTTGCCGCATGGCAGAACCCGCACAAGCCGGATTCATAAATAAGTACTGTTTTATCAGCCATTGATTCAGCCCCGAAGATTTGGTTTGAATACGCCAGTTACGACTTGGTGCTGATTGGCATATTGGCCTTTTCCCAGCCAGCCATGCCTCCGGCCAGCGTATACACGGACGGGAATTCAGCTTTACGCAATTTACCCGCCGCACGACTGGCTCTCGCACCATTGGCACAATACACAATCATGGGTTTTTCCTTTGACTTTTCAAGCTCAGTCATTCGCTTGTCAAAAGTTGACAGCGGCATATGCCGTGCCTCGAGTACGTGGCCACGCTTGTATTCAGAGTCTTCCCGAACATCAATAAACACCGCATCGTCATCATTCTGGATCCGGGTTGCTTCGATGGGGGTCAGCTGTTTTACTCCGGAAAACAGTCGCTGATATTCGTAAAATGCAATCATGCCGATGACCAGCGCGAGTGCAAAAAACAGGATGGGATGATTGCCAACAAATTCAGGGATTCGATTCATTTGTTTTCAGTGTAGTCGATGAAACTTGCGCAACGCGCGATAATACACCCGTGGTTACCGGAATGTTCAGCTAATTAGTGTCCGTTCGTAAAGCAACCGCCTGGCGAGTAGTGTTCCAGGCAGTGTGATTCCTTGTCCCCAACGGGGGCACCACCATTCTAAATGAGTGCATCGGGTTAGTGGAAGAATGTACGAGCGTACCGAGCAGCGGCACCACACAACGGACCACAAGTCAGCAGCATCCGCACGAGTACAATTATTGCGCACACAGACTAAAAATTCAGCATGATGTCAACACCGCAGCACAACTTACAGGCCAACTTTCCGTGAGCGGAGAATCTGTTCTTTACACCATTTTTTTGATATTCACCGGTGGTGCCATTGTCGCGACGCTGGCGCTGTACGCTCGCCAATCAGTCTTACTTGCCTATATCGCTCTCGGGCTGCTGGCAGGGCCCCATATGCTGGGGCTGATTTCAGATCCGTCACTGGTCGATGAAATCTCCAGGGTCGGCATTATATTTCTGCTGTTTCTTCTGGGCCTGAATCTGGAACCGGATGAGCTGATCAAACTGATCCGCGAGGCCACCATGGTCACGGTGCTCAGTAGCATTACCTTTGGGCTGTGCGGTTTTGTGATTGCTATGAGTTTTCAGTTCAACCCGACAGACAGTCTGGTTATTGCCGCTGCGATGATGTTTTCATCAACCATTATCGGCCTGAAATTGTTACCCACCAGTGCACTTCATCATCAGCGCATGGGTGAAATTATCATCAGTATTTTGTTATTGCAGGATATTATCGCGGTCACCGTTTTGCTGCTGGTCGAAGGCCTTGGCGCAAACGAATCGGCACTAACACGAATCGCGGGTATGCTGGTCATGTTGCCAGTACTCGGAATTTCAGCATACTTTGTGTCGAAAAAGGTGCTGGCCTGGCTGCTACAGAGGTTCGATCAGATCAATGAATATATATTTTTACTAACCATTGGCTGGTGTATGGGGCTGGCCGAGCTTGCCCATGTGGTTTCGCTGTCGCACGAAGTAGGAGCATTTATCGCCGGAGTGACACTGGCTGCCAATCCGATTGCCCGCTACATCGCCGAAAGCCTGAAACCACTGCGGGATTTCTTTTTAGTGATGTTCTTTTTCGGACTTGGCGCCGGTTTTGACATCAACGCCGTACCGCAGGTGTTACTACCGGCCTGTCTGCTGGCCACCACCATGATTATTCTGAAACCTGCGATATTTAATCTGCTGCTGCGACGGGAAAAAGAAAAGAAAAGGCTGGCCAGTGAAATTGGTGTCAGGCTCGGTCAAATAAGTGAATTTTCGCTACTGGTAGCCGTAGTGGCACTCAGCGCCGGGGTCATCACTGAACGCGCCTCGATGCTGGTTCAGACCGCCACGATTCTGACATTTGTGTTTTCGTCTTACTGGATAGTGAAACGCTATCCCACCCCTATCGCAACGGACGCTGCGTTGCGACGCGACTAACCAGCCGGGAATCTTGTGTTGCTCTGGTGGTCGGGCAAAGCCAGTGTTGTTGTAACAAGGAAACCCGACGCGGGAGCGAGGCTCAATCAGATTTAAGCTCGCTCACACTTCGGGCTTCCTGAAATACATTTACTACAACTGCTGCCAAACGAGAACGGCTACTTGGCAGCCATATACTCAATAGCCAGACGCAGCTCAGCGTCGCTAAGTTGCGAACCACCACGCGCTGGCATTGCGCCTTTTCCTGCAATGGCGCTGGCAAGCAGTTTGTCCATTCCCATGGCCATTCGCTGATCCCACGCTGCCTTGTCGCCATACTTCGGCGCATTGGCAACACCACTGATGTGACATCCTGCGCACAATCCATCGACCACTGCCTTGACGTTTGCAGGTATCTCAGCCGCAGGTGCGGCGGCAACCGTAGCTTCCACAGCCTCACTTTCTGCTACCGGTGTTTCTTCTTTCGCTACCTGGGTTTCTTCTGCAACCTTGGCAGTTTCAGCAATAGCTGTTTCGGTGGTTCCCACTGCTGTTTCTGTGGCTGTGGCAGTCGAAGATGCTGCAGAGCCCGCTGACTGTGCACTGCCACCAGTGGCTTGCGCAATCATATGACTGACTGCCAGTGAGATTTCTTCATCGGTGAGGCTGGTTTCCGCACGCGGAAGCATGGCGCCTTTACCGTTGATAACGCTCGCGGTCAGTGTATCGAGACCTTTTTCGCTCAACGCACTCCACGCTGCTGCATCGTCACTGCGCTGAGCACCATACAATCCGTCCTGATGGCAGCCCGCGCAATTGGTCGCTACCACCGCTTTTACTCGAACCGGGATGTCAGAAGCCGCAGCGCTGGTCGCAGTCGAGACAACCGGCTGAGTGTCGGCAGCAGCCACTGTGGTTTCGGCTACCGCAACAGTTTCGGTGTCGGTGGCTTCTGCTTCTGCAGTAACCGCGGTCTCTTCAGTAACAGCTTGATCTGCAGCCGGCGCTTCTTCTGCCTTCACCACTTCTGCCTGTACCACGGTTTCTTCCACCTGCTTAACCGCGGGCGGTGCCTGCGCGGCCGGTGCCTGTGCGACTCTGGATTTGCCGATCGGGGCAATCTGCTGCGCCTGCTCTTTCAGCACCAGCGGATCAGACGATCGGTCAGAAGGCGGTGAATAGATATTTGCTACCACGCCAATAAACAAAGTGAAAAGCACTAGTGCACCAAGCACAATGCCAAAGGTCTTG
>CALLLY010000451.1 GCA_938008205.1 uncultured Granulosicoccaceae bacterium | reverse complement strand
CAATGTGGCGCGAGCGTCGCGTATGGGTACCAGAAGCGGCGGGCAGCTCACGCTGCCGCGTGAGGTTATAAAAGCCAGCTGCAATCACTTTTTTGATATGCCTGCCAACACCATTGGTGAAGCAACATTCTGCTGTGGTGGTGGTGGTGGCTTGTTAACTGATGATCTGGTGGAGCTTCGTGTCAAAGGTGCCAAGCCACGCATGCAGGCACTGAAAGATGTGCACGAACAACATCAGATCACGCATATGGCGGCTATTTGTGCCATTTGTAAAAGCCAGTTCTCCAAGGTATTACCGTACTACGGATTTGAGATGGACCAGATTATCAGCGTGCATCAGCTGGTGGGTGATGCGCTGGTATTTAACAGCGATTCATAGGTTAGTTGATCAACGGATAGTCTGGCCCCGGTGGCCGCTGATCCGCAAGCGTAAAGGCGAAACGAGATGACAACTCCATGGAGTAAAATTGAAAAAGCGGATAACCACACTTTCCGCAAATTCAAAGATGGTGATAACCGCTGGAAAGACTGGACAGCGCAGATCTTTGTCGCCGATGAATCGCATAAGTGTCCGGTGTATGTGAATCGTACGCCACCGTGTCAGGGCAGTTGCCCTTCCGGTGAAGATATTCGTGGCTGGCTGCAAATTGCCAACGGTATAGAAAAGCCGCCGGAAGGCACCAGCTGGCAGGAGTATGCGTTTCGACGATCGACTGATGCCAATCCGTTTCCGTCGCAGATGGGGCGTGTTTGTCCGGCACCGTGTGAGGCCGGTTGTAACCGCAATGAAGTCGATGACTTTGTCGGTATTAATGCGGTTGAGCAATACATTGGCGATACTGCCATTAGTGAAAAATTTACCTTTGAAAGTCCACCGCTTGTGTCGGATAAACGTGTTGCTATTGTCGGTGGCGGACCCGCAGGCATGGCGGCCGCTTACCAGTTGAGGCGCAAAGGCATTGCCAGTACGGTATTCGATGATCATGAAGAACTCGGCGGTATGATGCGCTATGGCATTCCCGGTTATCGCACACCGCGTGAGTTTCTTGATGCCGAAATCAATCGCATACTCGATATGGGAAATATAGAAGTAAAGCTTGGCGTGCGTGCCGGGCGTGATATTGCTATTGAAGATCTGGAAAGAGATTATGATGCGGTGTTGTGGACCATCGGCTGTCAGTCCGGCCGGGCGTTACCGGTTGAAGGTGGCGATGCACCTAACTGTGTTTCCGGTGTGAAGTTTCTGGAGGCGTTTAATACCGGTAAGTTACAGGCAACAACCGACAACGTGGTGTGTGTTGGTGGTGGGGATACTTCCATTGATGTGGTGTCTGTGGCGCGCCGGTTAGGCAAGATCACTAAACAGAACGCGCTGGAAAGACCGGAGCTGGTTGTGCATGGTCATGTGGCTCACGATGCTGCCATGGCGGCACAGCGAATCGGCGCTAATGTCACACTTACCTCACTGCTGCCACGCACGGCCATGACTGCTGCAGAACACGAAGTCCACGATGCGCTTACCGAGGGTGTGGATATTCAGAACGGTGTGATGCCGGTGCGCATCAATACTGACGAATCCGGCCGTGCAGTCAGTGTGGTGATGTGTCAGTGCACGGTAAGCAAGGAAGGTCGCCCCGAGCCTGTTGAAGGTACTGAGTACACACTGGAAGCTGATCTGATCGTCGCGGCCATTGGACAGGGCGGTAATCTTGATGGTCTGGAGGCGCTTGATAACGGGCGCGGACTGATCGATGCAGATTCGTACTATCAGGTAAAAGAACGCCCCGGACACTTTGTGGCCGGAGACATTGTTCGGCCGCACCTGCTGACTACCGCCATTGGCCAGGCCACTGTTGTCGCTACGACTATCGAAAACTATTTGTCGGGTAACGAGATGAGCAAGCGGCCTAAAGTCGATGTCCATCACTTTAATCTGATGGATAAGCTCAATGAATCGAACCTGCAGGTGGCAGACTACGACCATGCGGCAGACTGGGGCACCGCTGAGGCAGACTATGCAGTGCATAACTATGAGGACCGCTCTGCCAGTGAAATTGCCAGTGCCGCTGAACTGTTTCTTGGTCACTGGGCCGAAACTGACAGAAATAAACGCGAAGAGAATGTGCCTTCCGGTGATTCTGTACTCGGTCACTTTGAAGAAAGAATCGCACTTCTGACTGAAGAGCAGGTCAAAGCCGAGGCGGGTCGATGCATGAGTTGCGGTATGTGTTTTGAGTGTGACAACTGCGTGATCTACTGTCCGCAGGATGCGGTATTCAGAGTCAAGAAAGACAAAAGCACCACCGGCCGCTATGTCGATACCGATTACACTAAATGCATCGGTTGCCATGTTTGTGCTGATGTGTGTCCGTCTGGCTACATCGACATGGGTATGGGACATTAGCCGTGCGAGTGGGCCGCACGCTTGCCTTATGGTTGCTTCCCGCAATGCTTCTGGTGGCAGCATCTGGTGATGCCAGTGACAACGGCCCGGTGATTCCACCCGCGATGCATGGTGATCAGTGTGTGGCAGATACGCAGGTCATGCGTGAACAACATATGTCACTGCTTAATCACCAGCGCGATGAAACGGTTATTGAAGGTATTAGAGGGGAGCCTTTCAGTCTGGTGTCGTGCGTTAATTGCCATGCACAGAAAAACGATGCTGGTTTGGCGATCAGAATTGACGCTGAAGGGCAGTTTTGCGAGAGCTGCCACACTTACGCTGCGGTGAAAATTGATTGTTTCTCATGCCATGCAGCATTACCGGAACAGGGCGAAGTTATCGGTTTGCTGGACACTCTGCCGGCAGCGGTAAGTTATTCAAATAAACAGTTACTTGTTATGCAATCA
>CALLLY010000450.1 GCA_938008205.1 uncultured Granulosicoccaceae bacterium | reverse complement strand
TGTTATTCCGCCAAATGCGCCCAGCCACGATACGCCGCTATGTGATCCGGAATATTATGTACACGAATAATGTCGACCCCTTGCTGGCACAGTTGCATAGCGGATCCAACGGTGACCATATCGCGCTCGTGAACATCGCTGCCCGCAAACTGTTTCATGAAGGACTTTCTAGAGTGCCCCACCAGTAATCGCAAGCCATGCTTTCTTAACGTACTGACTGACTGTAGCAATTTCAATGACTGCAACGGGTCTTTGCCAAAACCGATACCCGGATCAATAATCACACGCGAAACATCAATGCCGGCGGAATCCCAGGCCTCCATTTGCCGGGCGATCCAGTCATTCACCTCGGTCACCGGATCGGCGTCTGCCGCAATCAAAATAGCCGGGTCGGCCGGCACACTCAGGCTGTGCATGGCAATCCACTGGCAGCTGTTTTCGCTAGCCAGCTCAACCATCGCCGGATCGGTCAGCCCGCCCACATCGTTAATAAAATCCACACCGTGTTCAAGCGCGCTTGCCGCCACACTGGCATTACGGGTATCCAGGCTGATCATGGGTCGCAACGGATCATCGTGATAGTGCGAATGAATAAAGTCGATCACCGGCTGCACCCGCTGCCACTCGGTGTCCGGCGCGATAGTCTCTGCCCCCGGGCGGGTAGATTCGCCACCAATATCAAGAATACAGGCACCCCAGTCCACCATGGTTTGCAGCGTCGATGTGGCGGCGTCAAACGACTGATTAGCACCACCGTCAGAGAACGAATCCGGAGTAATATTCAAAATCCCCATCCACAGTGGAATGTGGTGTGGCAAATCCTCAGACCATTGCAGTATCGTTTTATCCGCCCGGCCCGGTATCCGCAGCTGCGGGTTCAGCGCAATCAGCGGAGTAAGCACAAAGTGCCTTTTATGCAGATCTTTGTGCGGAATGATCAGGTTATCAGTAGTAACGATTTCATCGCGCCAGATCAAAATATCAATATCAATCGGCCGTGGAGACCAGCGCGATTGATTGTCTCTGCCCAGCGTGATCTCAATGTGCTTAATCTGCGCAAGCAACGCATCCGGCGACAAGGCAGTATCACATTCGATGGCAATATTCAGAAAAGGCTTATTCCATTCCCACGAGGCACCTTGTGGCAGTAAAGCCGGGGTCTCTATCAGTGGCGATGTTCTGATCAGGCCAACCCCCGCCTCCTGCAGCAATGCCAATGCGCGTCGCAGGTTATTTTTACGATCACCGAGGTTAGAGCCAAGTCCCAGATAAATATTCATTAATTGAAGCTTGCAAAGTTTGAACAGAACTATAAGAGCATGCCAGTAATGACCCGACAAGTGCCACTGGTAAATAGCGTCAAATAGCAACGCCGTGTGCATAGCCTGAAACCACTCACGGGCAATGCAGGCGGCACAGGAAGCCCGAAGCGTCAGCGAGAAAAAATCAGAGATTAACCTCACTCACGCGTCCGGTTTCCTGATACTCACCAGAGCCAAAACCTTCACACCCTCCCGTAACCACCATCAACCCAGATTACCTTTTGCTAACAAAGCACCGTCAGGGGTGTGGTGATCATCCGGCAGGGGCGGTGTTATCGGTTACCATGGCAGCACTCCCCATTCCCTCGGTTGGTAATTCGTGAACGACAAAATGAACAAGCAGTGGTTGCTGGCTGAACGCCCCACCGGGTTATTCACCAGAGAAAACTTCCAGCTGCGTGAAGTAATTATTCCAGAGCTCAAAGACGAACAGTTTCTGGTGCGTACCATCTATCTGTCGCTCGACCCCACACAGCGCATGTGGGCGCAGATGGATACTTACCTGCCCGCCGTTAAAAAAGGCGATGTGATGCGCAGCCTTGGTATGGGAGTGGTAATCAAAAGCCGCAACCCGGCGTTTAAAGAAGGCGATATTGTGCAGGGTATGATCGGCTGGCAATCCCACGTAATAACAGAAGGTCGGGACTATTCACTGGTGCCATCAAAAAGCGGCCTGCCTCTGGAAATTTACCTTGGTCCCCTCGGCATGACCGGCATTACTGCGTACTACGGCTTAGTCGAGATCGGTAAACCGGAAAAAGGCGAAACGCTGTTGGTATCTGCAGCTGCAGGGGCGGTAGGTTCGGCGGTCTGCCAGATTGGTAAGATCCGCGGCTTACGTGTGATTGGTCTGGCGGGCAGCGATGAAAAATGTCACTGGCTCAGCAGCGAGCTCGGTATCGACGCCGCCATTAATTATCGCAGTGCCAACGTTTATCAGCAGCTTAAAGACGCCTGTCCCAAAGGAATCGATATCTGTTTTGAAAATGTTGGTGGCACCTCATTAGATATGGCGCTCGGATTAATCAATGTTGGTGCACGAATTCCGTTGTGTGGATACATTTCCGAATATGCAGCAACCGAACCTGGTCCGGGCGTACACAATCTGCCGGCGTTGATTTCAAAGCGTGCAAAAGTAGAAGGGTTTCTGGTGCTCGACTATGTACACCGAAGTCGCGAAGCACTGAGTGA
>CALLLY010000449.1 GCA_938008205.1 uncultured Granulosicoccaceae bacterium | reverse complement strand
GAGCAGTAGCAGTATGAATGCCTTGCTAAGAAAACCGTTTGGATCACACGGTAAAGTCCATGACATTACTCCACAAACTGCGGGCTGGCGTTACGTGGGTTTCGATCTATATCGATTGCGTCAGGGTGAAACCACAGCGGCAGTAACCGGTGATCGGGAAGTAATGATTGTGATGGTAGAGGGTAAGGCGGCACTCACCAGTGCCGGGCAGTCCTGGGGTGTGCTGGGCGACCGGATGAACGTATTTGAAAAAACTGCACCGCATTGCCTTTACCTGCCAAACGGTACTGAGTGGGCGGCGACAGCGGAAACTGACTGTGTTATTGCCGTTGGCAGTGCACCTGCTCAGGGTAACCATGCGGCACGACGTATCGGACCTGAAGAAATTTCGTTGACACAACGCGGTAAAGGATCGAACACCAGATATATCAATAATATCGCTATGGAAGATCAGGACTACTGTGACTCGTTGCTGGTGACCGAGGTTTTCACGCCCGCCGGTCACTGGTCATCGTACCCGAGCCACCGACACGATGAAGACGACTACCCGCGCATTACCTACCTTGAAGAAACCTACTACCACCGTTTAAATCCGGCAGACGGTTTTGGTATTCAGCGAGTTTATACGGACGATAAATTGTTAGATGAAACCATGGCGGTTGAAGACGGTGATGTGGTGCTGGTGCCGCGTGGTCATCATCCGTGTGGTGCTCCCTATGGTTTTGAGATGTACTACCTGAATGTGATGGCTGGACCGTTGCGCAAGTGGCGATTTGTTGCAGCCCCGCAGGTGCAGTGGATTCTGGATAGAGATGCCTGATGGTGCAGAGTGTATGACCGCCGCTGATGCTGTGTCACAAACCGGTAAAGCCGCCGCGATTTTGTAGTTTCGATCCTTGCTGCTTTTGTGTATGCTTGCGCTCCGATTTGCCGGGTACCGGATCGCTGTATCCAGGTCTTCGGTTAATTTCTACCAGTGCCTCAAGCTCTGGTAACAGCTTGTATATCGACATGCCAAAGGTTTAAACACATGACAACTCCTGCTGACTGGACTGCCGCCGATTGCCTGTTTGTCTTCGGTTCGTTGATGGATCGTGATGTGCTGGGCCTGGTGGCAGGAATGGACGTGAATTCGCTTGAGCTGCAAGCTGTCACTGTAAGCGGGTATCATCAGTCCGAGGTGGCAGAAGAAAGTTATCCGGTGCTTGTGGCGCAGGAGGGTTCACGTTGCAGCGGCATGCTGATTCGGGGTCTGACGTCAGTAGCACTTGAGCGAATTTTATTTTTCGAGGGGGAAGAATATCTGTTGTCTCCCATCTCTGTGAATCCTCTGTGTACCAGTGACAGCCCGGTTGATGCTTACTACTTTCGCGATGCCGGCGTTTACACCGTGCGGCCGAACGCATGGAGTTTTGAGGCGTGGCAATCACAACACAAGCAATCGTTTCTTGTTGCCAGCCGGGCATATATGGACTTGTTTGGTTCTATGACCGCGGCCGAAGCAGACGAGCACTGGCTGGCGCTAGCCAACCAGTCTGAAGAGTCCGGTTGTGTAGATCGGGATGAACTTGTTGCGGGTTAATTAACTCTGGCAGATCAGTTTGCTGTGGTTATTGTGACTCTGGCGATTTCGAAAGCAATGACCAAAATACACAACATGGCAATGGAAAAGGATTTGGTTCGCGCCTGCATAAAGTAGTAGCCGCCGAGCATCACTAAAGCGTGCAATAGCCGCGCTACAACAAATACTCCAGCTGCAATGGCGGTGGCAGTAGTTGATACGCTGGTAATATGCGCGATAATAATTACTGCGGCAAATGGCCCGAACTGCTCAACCAGATTCAGGTGCGCCCTGTTAGCGCGTCGTACCCAGTGTGGTGTGGCAGTCTCATCGACCGTCTGCAGCGTTTTGTAAGTTTCTTCAGTGAGCTCTGCACCGGATTTTACCAATCCGACGACGTAAGGTATCCATAATAAAGTCAGCAGTATTGCGGTGATTAAAAGGCTGGTCAGTTCGATAGTCATGGCATTCTCCGATTGTTAGCAGAGCACCATGATTGATGCTCTTGCTAACCAGACGAACGGGGAATCCGTTAATCGACACCATGCAAAAAAATTATTTCCACTGCTGACCTAACTGCCGGTGGGTTTATACCCTGGTGAGGGTTCTCGGCAGCTCTGAGAAAATCTCCGGGCCATCGCTTCGCAGTATGACAATGTCTTCGAGCCGTATGCCGAACCGCCCCGGCAGGTAAATTCCGGGCTCTATCGAAAATACCATGCCTTCTTGTAAAACGGTTTCTGATACCGACGTGAGATATGGCTGCTCGTGAATTTCAACACCGAGTCCGTGGCCGGTGCGATGTACAAAATACTCACCGTAGCCGGCTTCAGTAATAACATTTCTGGCGGCCGCGTCGACCTCTTTTGCCATCACTCCCGGCTTTGCCGCAGCCATTGCTGCCTGCACCGCAGCTTCCACAATGTTGTGAACCTCCTCATAACCTTCCGGCAGATCACCAACCACTGCCATGCGGGTAATATCGCTGGAGTAGCTGTCCATGCCGCCACCGATATCCATCACTACGGCATCGCCGTTTTGCAGTTTCGTATCACCGGTATGGTGGTGCGGGAATGCGCCGTTGCCACCTGCACCAACAATGGTAAACAATGGATTGGCACCGGATGATTTAAATGACTCGCGAATAATCGCAGCGACTTCAAGCTCTGTCATTCCAGAACCCATGGCGGCCCAGCCTGCCTGCATGGCTTTGTCTGCAATCAGGGCATTTGCTTTAAGGCTTACGTACTCGTCGTTGTCTTTGCACATACGCAGTGCGCCGACCGTCGATGCGGTGAACTGTCGTTTTGCGTCGGGCAGAGCATCTTGCACCAGCGCTGCGAAGTCGGCACGCATGGTTTCGTCCAGTACAATGGTACTAGCGTTGTTTACCTTGAGATCTGCGAGCAGCTCACTGAACGCGTTGTCTGGCCCATCGGCATCGGCCCACTTAAAAAATGGCAGCGAGGTATGCTCGCGCGCGCCCTCAGCGTTGAGCGACGGCATCAGAAAAGCTGCACCGGTTTGACTGACACACAACAGGCACGGGCGTTCGTCGGCGTGAGGGTGATAGCCAAGCAGCCACTGCATGTGCGGGCCGGGTCCGACTGCCACAAGGTCGGTGCTGGTTTGTGCCATTTTTGCCCGCAGCAAGCCAATTCTTTCGTCAGTTTTGTTCATGGTGATCCGTGCGCAGTGAGATGCCAGACTTGTGTTTCACCACAGTGTATCAAAACGCCTTAAGGCACAGACACTCAATAGCTGTGAGCAGTGCGGGTATGCAGCGGGTGATGAACTGACTATCGTTGTGCTAAACGCGTTTCAGCCCCGAGTTGTTCAAAAGCGATATTAGTAGTTCACGGGCGTTTTGCCGGTGCCGGCGATGAATTTCCTGCGCTTTGTCGCCATTGCCTTTAAGAATTGCCGTGCACAATTGGCGATGATCCTTGTTGGATTTAGTTGGCAGTGGTCGCATGTGCAAAGTGATCGATCGCGCGCGTCTGACCTGGTCGGTGACCACTTTAACCATGTCGACTATATGGCGGTTGCCACCGAGGCGGACCAACTCCCGGTGGAAATCTTCATCAGCTTTTGCCCAGGCTTCTCGGTCTTCGGCGGCAAGGGCGGTATCCATCTC
>CALLLY010000448.1 GCA_938008205.1 uncultured Granulosicoccaceae bacterium | reverse complement strand
AGTACCGCAATAGAGGCCAGCGTGGTTTTGTGGGAATATAAAAACACCACCGCCGAAACTGTGGTCATCGCATTGACGAACAAGTAGATTGATATATCCAGAATAGCTGGCAGGCAAACCGGGACTGTGACGCGTGTGAATAGCTTGAACGTAGGTTGCTTGAGTGACGCGGAGACTGATTCGAATTCACGATCCATCTGTTTAAGGGCAGTTACGGCTGTCAGATGTGAAACGGTATAGAAGTGCGTCACGGTGCAGATGACAAGTATAGTCATCGTTCCATAGATGACGTTAAGCGGATTAGTGGGGTTGTTAAAGAAAAAGATGTAAGCCAACCCCAAAACCATTCCCGGTATTGCCATAGGTAACATAGCCAGCATCTGAAAAAGGTTTCTGCCGGTTCTAAATCCGTTGGATTTTTCAACCAGGTACGCACCGATAAATACAATCAGAGTACCGATCACGGCGGTGAGCAGTCCGAGCTTTATCGAGTTGAAATAGCTTGCCCATCCGCCGCCGTCCATTTGATCAAATTGATAATTCTTTAAACTTAGCGAAAGGTCGTAGGGCCAGAATTTGATCAACGCAGCGTATTGGCAAATCCCGATCAGTCCAATAATAAAAAAGCTGATCACCGCGCAGTAAATCAGCCAGATAGAATCTGTTTTTTTATCTGGTTTTGGCTGATAAGGGACAGCGCGTGCCGACAACAGTGCCACCTGTTTACGCTGGACGATACGGTCTATGGTAAAGGCGAGGATTGCCGGAATAATTAGCACCACCGACACAACCGCACCCATTTCGAAGTTCTGCTGCCCGATCACCTGTTTATAGATATCGACAGCGAGCACATTAAACTGGCCGCCGATGACTTTAGGCAAACCAAAGTCTGTGATCACCAGATTAAAAACCACGAAAGCGGCAGATATCAGGCCATAGCGAGCACCGGGCAGGGTGACTGTCCAAAAGGTGCGCCATGGAGATGCGCGCAGAGAAATGGCTGCTTCATAGTAACGTGCATCGGAAATACTCAGTGCAGTGCTGATAATCAGGAAAGCATGGGGAAAGGTAAAGAAAACCGATCCGATAATAATGCCGGTTGGTCCGTAGATACTGCCACCGAACATCAGTGCTTTAAGAATGCCCTGATTACCGAACAGGTAAATGAGCGCGATGCCCGGCAACAGTGAAGGAACCAGGATTGGGATCATTGCGATCAGTTTGAAGGAAGATTTGAAGCGCACGCAACTACGGTTTAGCGCATACGCAAAACCGAATGCCAGTAATACCGTAATGACCGTACTGATTAAGGCGATAGTCAGCGAGTTGGTGATCGACCCCATCAGTGCCGGTGTTGAAAAGTAGTTGCGAAAGTTCTCCAGTCCGGTGCTGGCTACTGGTCGCAGCTGTACCCGACGAAACGTATTGGAATCCAGTTCAGTCCATTCAGTGCCCCTGGTGAGGGTAGATCCAACAATGTAGGCAGCGCTGTCTGTTGTGCCACGAATGCGGTACATCACCGGACTGCGGAAACTGAAATCTGGAAAAAACTCGGTGGCTGCGAGCCGGCCGTCTGAACTGGTATTCAGATCGTTGTCGGATACTGCGGCTAACGTGCTATTGAGTGCGTCAGCGGTGGTCGGTGGTGAAACAAAATTACCGGTTTCGTCACTGACCTGTAATTCGTATTGGTTAAGATCAAATCGGTAAGTCGATACTGACTTTGAAAGCATCGCGTACAGTGGAAATGCCAGGGCGATGATCAGATATAACGCGATCAGTGCCATCCACAGACGCATGGCGATATCGTCTTTGCCGAGCTTTGGCTTTATGTTTACTCCTGCCGGTATTGTGGTGCTGGCCGTACTCATTCGTTGGCCGCAGTTGAACTGAATACCATCAGGCTCTCTGGTGGTAACTGCACCATCATTTTTTGCCCTGTAGATAATTGCAGCCGCCTGACCGCATTGGCTGAAAAGTCCGCTACAAAATCGGCTTGCGTAAAAACGTTATTGTGTAATCGACAACGCCAGAACGAACCAAGAAACTCCATGTCTTTCAACGTAACGGGCAGGCAGTTATGGTCACTCGCAAGCGGTGTGAAATCTGCTGCATGGGGAACAATATTATCAGGACGAATAGCGCCTACCACCGGAGTGCCTGTGTTGTGTTTGTGCGGTTGACAGTGCAGTATGGTGTTATTGATACTAAGTTGTGTGGTGTTATTGGCAGTGGCGGCAAACTGATTCATTTCACCGATAAAATCGGCAACAAAGAGTGATTGTGGGTTACTGTAGACCTCGGTGGGTGTACCGATTTGTTCGATAGCACCATCACTAATCACAACGATTCGATCAGCCATCGCCAGAGCTTCTTCCTGATCGTGTGTCACCATAATGGTGGTAACACCCAACTCGCGCTGCAGTGATTTAATCTCGTGTCGCAATTTAACCCGGACTTTGGCGTCAAGTGCGGACAGTGGCTCATCTAACAGCAATAGCCCGGGGGAGGTGGCAATAGCTCTGGCCAGCGCAATGCGTTGTTGCTGTCCGCCTGATAGTTGCGCTGGAAACTTCTCTTTTTGTTCCGGCAGGCCAACCAGCTGTAGCAGCTCGTCTACGCGTTGCGTGATTTCACGTCTGTTGCGCCCGGTATTCTCAAGTCCAAAGGCAATGTTTTTTCGTACCGTCAGATTTGGAAACAACGCGTAAGACTGAAACACAATACCAAAGTCACGGCTGGCAGGTGGCAGTGATGAGACATCATTGCCTTCCTGAATAATGCTGCCACGGCTTTGAAAATCCAGCCCGGCAATAGCTCGTAACAACGTGGTTTTGCCACAGCCGGAGGGGCCGAGAAAACAAATAAACTCGCCTTCGTCGATATGTAGAGTCACGTCGCGCAGCGCGACAAATTCGCCAAATAACTTCCACAGATTTTTAATCTGCAAATAATGGCCGTCTTGCATTAAGGCGTAGTCCGGATGGGATCAGGCAGCGCTACCAGAACGGTAGCGCGGATTGTTTGGCGGTGAATCGCCTTTTCAGGCTGTTAGCTACTTCGGGTCAGACTTTGAGTCGTAGCGCGATTGCCACTCTTCAAGAATACGCTTGCGATTATTTGCAGCAAACTCGAAATCGTTGTCGATCATCGCGTCTAGTAAACCTTCCGGAAAGTGAGGAACCGGCTTGGCAACGCCCGGCATTGCAACGACGGCATAGCCGGTGTTGTACATCTCATTAGCCTTCTTCGTCACAGACCAGTCGACCAGCGTTTGTGCGGCGGCAAGATTGGCGGTACCTGCAACGATTGCTGTGGCTTCCATATCCCAGCCTACACCTTCTGACGGCACGATCACTTCCAGTGGAGCACCGGCAGCTTTCGATTTAGCACCTCTAAAGGCAAACGAAACGCCTATAGGTATTTCACCCGCTGCTGCTAACTTGCAAGGCTTTGAGCCGGAGTGTGTGTAACGTGCGATATTTTCATGCAGTGCGTCCATGTACTGCCAGCCTTGTTCTTCACCAAACATTTGCAACCAGCTTGAAACGTCTAGAAAACCGGTGCCCGATGAGTTGGGGTTAGGCATAATGACATGCCCTTTGTACATCGGGTCGGTCAGGTCTTTCCATGAAGTTGGTGGTTCGAGATTCAGCTTGCCGGCTTCAACGGTGTTATAACAAACCGATGCGACCCACGCGTCCATTCCTGTCCAGGTCGGCGGATCTGATTTATCGATAAACTTCTCGTCGAGCAGATCAACCCCTTTGGGGGCGTATGGTTCAAGCATACCTTCGCTTTTGAGTAGCAGCAGTGAGGTTGCTGCCAGCCCCCAGATAACATCAGCCTGCGGGTTGTTTTTTTCCGCCAGTAGTTTTGCGGTAACAATGCCTGTAGAGTCACGTACCCAATTGACTTTTATGTCGGGGTGATCTTCGTTAAAGGTGTCGGCGTAGCGTTTTAGGTCTTCTGCTTCAACGGCGGTATAGACTGTAAGTTCTGTGGCAGCAGTTGCTGAAAAAGATAATGCTGCAACGAGAGCCGCCGCCAGCGGGGCCAGTAGCACTTTTCCCATCATGATGATGTTTCCTCCGAATTGTAGGTTTCGGCTGCCGCTGCCCGGGACTTTGTACCGGAAAAGCAAAGCCGCCCACCTCAGAGTCGATTATTCAGATCGGGATTGCAAATCGATATTTCTTACCAATGTATAGGAAACTCTGATAGATGCGTGAAAGTGCCGGGGTTTGCTGATAGGTATCGCAATCGCAATACCATATAGATCTTTTCTGCTACCTCTACTCCCGCTGTACCGGCATTGCTGAATGCCGGCATGCTTATTATCTTGGCGAGAACACAGTTAACGGGTCACTCTGAATTCGTGCAGGGTAAAGGTACCTTGGCCCCAGAAAGTTTCAGTGCCAATTTCTATCGCACCCATACAGGTACCGTTTTGAATTCGCGGTACACCGTAAGCGGGGCCTTCAAAGCGTGTCCAATCGACAAAGGCGTTCCAGTCGAGCCAGCCCTGAGTCATCGGTTGCTGTGCAACGAATGCCACGTAGCCCCAGCCTAGTTTAGGATTGGTGTGAACGTCCCACGTAACCCCGTCAATCGTAACGACCGCGACTTTAGGTCCGGGTGCTTTGGTAACGGGTATGCCAACCCAAACCATTAATTCAAATTGCTTGTTCCATTCTTCTGCTTCGCAGCTGGTATGAAAGAATGATTCCAGCGCAACGTTGCGTTCTGGGTTGCCGGTTTCGGAGTATTTAAAGCGGACTTTGAAATCGGGGATATTATTCAGTGGTGCCGGCAGACCAAGCTTTTCAGGGGTGCCGGAAGTTGTATTGCGGGTTTTACGGCCGTAATACACCTGCGGATAACTCTTTACCGAGTATTCGTTACCTTCATTAATATCCAGCCAGTTATAGTCCCACCTGGCCACATAACTTCCGGGGTTACCGCGTAACTCAATACATTGATGCCAGTTGTCAGAATACACTTCACTGTCATTCCAGGTGTTATTCTGCAACACGTAGTCGCCGTAACTTATTTCTGCCCACGGCTGACACCAGCGCTTGCCAAGTAGTGGTGCATTTTTGGTTGCTGTGCGGCCATCTACTACCTGGCAGGTACGGTTGTTTTCAAAACCGAACCCGTCGTGATTGCCGTCACTGGCGTCCGTCAGGCAAATCGGGTCCCCGTCTTCGTAGCCTGCAATCGGTGCGCTGACCGGCCCCGGTACATAGACACTGTCGGTCGTTGAGCCCGGCTGCACGCTTCCCCATCGGCACGGGGCACCATATTCCCAACCCCAGCCGTCACCGTTATCACGTGCGTTGGCAGAACAGACACCACCTTCTGATGTGGCGCTTTGTCCCTGTGGTGCGCTAACTGTGGCGGTCGTCCCCAGTGTGCTGCTGCCCCATCGACAAGACTTGTCATTCTCCCAACCCCAGCCATTGCCATGGTTGTCAGCAGCGGTTGTGCATTCAGGGTGTTGCCCGCCTGGCAGGGTGGAGTCCCCCCAACGGCACGATGCATTGTTTTCCCAACCCCAGCCATTGCCATGATTAACGGCATCGGTTGTACATTCGGGTCGATCTGTATTGGTGGTGTCGGTGTTCCATCGACACGAATGATCGTTCTCCCAACCCCAGCCATCACCATGGTTGATAGCGTCGTCACTGCAGTCTGCGACCACTGAGGTGGCAGAGGCACTGTCATTGGCAAGAGCGACTGCGGTGTCACCCACAGTGGCGGTCGCTTCAGGTCCGGAACTGTTACAACCATAAATAAGCACGAGCAACAACATCACAGCAGTTTGCTTCATTAGTGATCCTTCAAGTGGGTTACTGATTGAATTGACTAATATCGCGGCCGGGAGACGGCATGTATATGGATAGCAGAGAAATTGATTCTCATGTGGGGATCATACTTCCTTGCAACGTTTGATGGCCCGCCCAGTAAGCCTTGTTGCGACAACATTAATGTTTGGTAAGACTTTTACCGAGTCTCGCTGGATTGGGATTGCAGCTGGATTTGAATCTGTTGCTGCTCTTCCGGGCTGGGTTCGCGATAGCCACGAGGGTAGGGCCAGCCGTAACCCCAGCGAAAAGATGTGGGTAAAAAGGGCGTGCCGCCGACCCTAACCCCGGCAAGCATCAGTTGGGCGATTTCCTGCTGGCCTACCTGTGCTACACACTGCTTCAATGCCTGATCTGCCTGTAGTCGCTGGTCGTAGGTACCGCCCTGCCAATAAGAGAGATCGTGGGCGACACAGCATTGCAACCACAGCTCATTGTGCGCGAATGTGCCATTGGGAAAGGCGCTGCACCCGTCACTGGCGAAGGGCTCGAGCGTTTGTTGTTTGCAAGCCGATAGCGCAGCAAGCCCGCAGATGACTAACGTTATGTGTTGGATTAGCTTGGTCATAGAGCGTCACAAGGATCACAGCTTAGGATACAACAGCTGTGGCAAGGTACAACTTGTTGTACCGTTATGTCTTTATACAGGGCACTTACAGATTCCGCTCTAATACTTCCCGAAAACATCGCCGAAAGCACTACACTTACACTGGTACGGCGTAGCCACTGATCTGATAAAAAACGATAAGAATGCATTCTGTTATGCAGCCAGCTGCGGACATACAATTTGCCAGGGATCTTTTTGCAATTAACCAGCCTGCAGCAAGTGCAGCGTGCGCCGATGCCAGCCGGGCTATGCTAGCGGGCGATTACGAAGGCGCACAGCGCAAGCTGATTGAAGCCATTCGGCAGCGACCGTCCTGCGCGTTAGCATACAAACTAATGAGCGATCTGCTCAGGGCTTCTAACAATGCAGCTGCCGCTGATGTATGTGCTCGCAATCTGTTGCCAGACTCAATGCTTAGTCAGTACTTTTCAGTAAGCTCACCACCTGAACGCACGGCCACAGAATTCTCCAGAACTCATGTTGTTGCATCAGTTGAAGTTGAAATTCCCGCGCCAAATGCAATTGAAGAATCCCCGGCATTTACCGCGCAGATTTTAAAGTCCTCACCATGCTTTGTAGACATACTCAAATCTGCTTCATTGTGGCATGACGATGCTAATACGGTGATTTTTGATAGCAACGGTGCCGAGCTTAGGCCACATTCAGTTGGATCTGTCCCATTGTTGCGAACCCTGTGTGTTAACCATAAGCCGCTCCCTATACACGGGCGTGCAATATTGCTGGGAGCCAAAGGGGCGCATAATTTTTATCACTGGATAACTGACATTATTCCGAAAATCAGTTTGTTGATTAATGCGGGTATACAGATTGACTCTTCTGATACGTTTATTGTCTCGCGCGGCAGTGCGCATTTTGCCCGCCAGTTACTGGATGTTTTTAATATCAAACCAGAGCAGATCATTGAAACAGAATTTGCCTCGCCCTATATCAGCGCGGAAGAACTTGTTGTTCCTCGTCTGGAAAATAAAATGGGGTATACCATGGGTGCATGGTTACCAAAGCAGCTAAAAACGGTAATGCAGGTAGAAGACAAGCCCGCCAACAATCAACGTATTTTTGTGAATCGTAATCCGGCTACGTCTGCCGGACGCACGTTAAGTAATGCTGCTGAAGTAGAAGCATGGTTTATTGCAAAAGGGTTTAAGTGTGTTTATCCGGAAACCCTTACAGTGACAGAACAGGCAAAGCTGTTTGCATCAGCAAGCGTTGTTGCAGGGATACACGGGGCGGGCTTAGCTAATATTGTGTACTGCAAGCCAGGGACGAAGGTGATTGAGTTTTACGGTGAGCATATAGCGCCTTGCTACTGGATCATCAGCGCTTTGTCCGGGCTTGTGTATTATCAACACCGCGGCGACAGTGTCGGGCAGTCTTCTAATACGACAAAGGGGAGTCGCCATTCGGCAGGCTTTGAGCTTCCCTTAGCAGAAGCTCAAACCTTGTTGGACTATGCACAGATTTAGAACGCAGATTTAAACACCTTTCCAGTTGGGTGCACGCTTTTCGGCAAAGGCGGTAGCCCCTTCAACGCCATCTTCACTGTTAAATACTTTATCGACATGGGTTTTCTGATAGCTCCAGAATTCTGCTTCGGTACGACCCTGCATTTCACGAATCATCGCTTTAGATGCAGCCAGTCCCAGTGGTGCATTTTTAGCAATTGTTGCTGCCAGTTCCAGCGCCGTTGACAGGGCTTCACCTTTTTCAGCCAGCTCGGCTACCAGGCCAAACTCGTAGGCTTGCTCTGCAAGTATCGGTTTGCCAGTGAGGGCCATTTTCATCGCCTGAGAGTACGGTAGTAAACGTGGCAGTCTCAATAGAGCCCCTGCTGCGGCAAACAGACCCACGCCGACTTCGGGTATACCAAACTTGGCGCCTTTAGCGGCAACAATAAGGTCAGTCGATAGCGCCAATTCAAGGCCACCGGCAAGTGCGAATCCTTCAACAGCAGCAATGAGTGGTTTGGTTGCTGCGCGCTCGGTAATACCGCCAAAACCTCTGTCACCGACCATCGGCATACCGGTATCGACAAAGGCTTTTAAATCCATACCAGCACTGAACCCGCGCCCGGCTCCGGTGATCACGCCGACGGACAAGGCGTCGTTGCTGTCCAGTTCGTCGAGGGCGGCGGCAAGCTGATCTGCCAGTGCCTGATTGATTGCATTCATTGCATCAGGCCGGTTGAGCGTGATGATCATGATGCGGTCTTGTACTTCGGTGGTGATTTCAGTCATGTGTTATCCGTGCAGAATGTGTTAGTTAAGTGTGTGTTCGAGCATTGCCATGTAGTACGGCTGGCAACGCGCTGCGATCTGCTGTTGGTTGTTGTCTAATGTCAGTTGTTTTTTAACGTAGGGTGAGAAGCCGGTAGATTTTTCAACGTTGTGGTACCACCACGGTGCCCAGGCACCGTCGGAGTCACGTTTACCAGCGGGCCACTGCAGCATAGAAGCATGAAAGCTGATGCCACTGTAGTCACATATTAAACGCAGTGATTTTTCAGGGTCGGTTAAGACCTGTTTTGTGGTGAGTACCAGCGGTTTATTGTGTATGTGTTCACTAACGTGTTGGTAGAGGCGGTGTTGTTGTGCAAAGCCCAGGTCTTCGGCAGTCAGGTCAGGGCGTGCTTTAGCGTAGGATGCGACTACTTCTTCAGGGGACCTTATCAGGAAAACATTGACCAGTGAATCTATCCAGTTAAGTTGCATGTCTGGCAGCATATGCTGCGTCATGTGTTTTTGATAGTGAATCTCACAACCGCTTTTTGTCAGGTGCTGGCATTCGTTAATAACCTCGTCCCAGCTGGTCGACTGAGACGCAATAACGGCATCTCTACCCGGATGGTCAAGACCGGTCGTATTCAGATAGCAGGCGTAAAATGGCTCATCCGTCACAAAGGTGTCGGGGCGATTTTCCCAGGCACGCATCATAGCGGTTGATATATTGCGCGGGCCGGACCACATTGCTATACGTTTCATAGCGCAGGGTTAAACTCGGGTTACACCGGCTTCGCGATCAATCATTTGCAGATAATAATCCTGTAGTTTCTTCGTCAGTTTTCCGCGTTTACCAGTGCCGATGGTACGTCCATCAATGGACCGCACCGGGGCAATGCCTGCGAAAGTGCCTGTCACGAATGCTTCGTCTGCACTGTAGGTTTCGGTCAGGCTGAAGGATTTCTGGCGCACTGGAATTCCGTGCATTTCGCACAGCTCGACAACATTGCCGCGGGTAATGCCATGCAAACAATAGTTGCCGCTGGATGTCCAGACCTCACCGTTTTTAACAATAAAGAAGTGCGTGGAATTACAGGTAGCCACAAAACCGTGCGGGTCCAGCATTAGCGCTTCATCAGCACCGGCTTTGGTTGCTTGTATGCAGGCAATGATGCAGTTGAGCTTTGAGTGGCTGTTGATAGCCGGGTCTTGTACATCGGGACTGCCGCGCCTTACATGAACCGTGAATAGCGTGACACCTTTGCTTAGCGTTGCCGGTTTGGGAGACTTATATTCTGCAATTATAACGATGGTGGGCTGGCTGATAGTAACCCTTGGATCCTGATAGGGTGTTGCCTTTTCACCGCGGGAGACCATGAGCCGGATATGGACATCGCTAACCATATCGTTGGCTTTGACTGTTTTTCTGAGCCGGGTTGTTAGTTCTTCGCGAGTAATGCCCGGGTCGAAGTCCAGCGCTTTGCTGCCTTCCCACAGGCGATCAAGGTGTTTGTCCAGAAACAAAAATTCGCCTTCATGCAGCCGAATCCCTTCCCATACACCATCGCCTAAAACAAAGTTACTGTCGAAAACAGAGACCTTTGCTTTGTCACGCGGGTAGAGCTTACCGTCTATATTGATTTTGATGTTCGCATTGCGCTCATCGTCGGTATAGTCGTGAGTACCTTTTGCCATGAGAGTCTACCGATTAAGCTAATTTAGTGAAGGCATTTGCAGCAGCGTCGATGGTGGCATTGATATCTTCATCGCTGTGTGCAATAGAAATAAACCCGGCTTCAAAGGCAGAAGGTGCCAGATAGATTCCGGCGTCAAGCATATGGTGGAAAAACGTTTTGAATTTGTCTGCGTCGCAGGCCATCACCTGTTCGAAACGAGTCACTTGTTCGTTACTGAAAAATACACCGAACATGCCTCCAACCTGATTGGTGGTGATGTCAATACCGGCCTTTGATGCTGCGTTTTTTAACCCGTCGCATAGTGTTTCGGCTTTGCTGCTCAAGCTATCGTAGAAACCATCGGCGCTGAGTAGCTCCAGTGTGGCCAGGCCTGCCGACATAGCAACCGGATTACCGGATAAGGTACCCGCCTGATACACCGGCCCCAGAGGTGCCAGATGATGCATGATTTCTTTTTTTCCGCCAAAGGCACCCACCGGCATTCCACCACCGATAATTTTACCCAGCGCTGTCATATCCGGTGTCACGCCATAGTGTTCCTGTGCGCCTCCTCTGGCAACACGGAAGCCGGTCATTACCTCATCGAAGATAAGAACACTGTTGTAGTCATCGCAAACACTGCGCAACGTTTCCAGAAAGCCTGGTTCCGGAGGAACACAGTTCATGTTACCGGCAACCGGTTCGACGATTATGGCCGCGATTTGCTCGCCAATTTCACTAAACAGTTGTTTAACACCTTCTGCATCATTAAAAGAAAGCGTCATCGTGTGTTCAACAACGGATGCCGGTACTCCGGGAGAGCTTGGTACACCCAGAGTTAATGCCCCGGAGCCTGCATTCACCAGCAGGCAATCTGAATGCCCGTGGTAACACCCTTCAAACTTTATAATTTTGTCGCGGCCGGTGTAACCCCGAGCCAGGCGAATAGCGCTCATGGTGGCTTCAGTACCCGAACTGACCATACGCACCATATCCATTGAAGGGACAAGCTCGCACACCTTCGCCGCCATCGTGGTTTCGATTTCTGTAGGAGCACCGTAACTAAGGCCGTTCTTAACGGCAGCCAGTACTGCATTGATCACCTGTGGATGGGAATGCCCCGCAACCATCGGTCCCCAGGAGCCAATGTAATCGATATAACGTTTGTCTTCGGCATCAAAAAGATACGGGCCTTCAGCGCGGCTGATAAACAACGGTGTGCCGCCGACGCTTTTAAATGCGCGTACCGGTGAGTTTACGCCGCCTGGAATATGAAGCTGTGCGTTATTGAAAAGAAATTCTGAGCTAGCCACCGGGGCCCCCGAGGTTGTTAATTAGTGAGTTGGCAGCAAGGTGACTAACCCGCCGCTGCCCTGTGCCACATAATACCGTGTGCGGCGGGGCAGAGCACGGCTCAAAGGCTGTGTCGGGGTATTATTGTGGTTCACGGTCAGGTTGGAGTGAACCATTGATTTACAAAAAGTATATGTGTGTTGTGTGCGGTTGGATTTACGATGAAGAGTCGGGCGCGCCGGATGAAGGTATTGCGCCCGGGACTCTGTGGAGCGATGTGCCTGCCGATTGGCAGTGCCCTGATTGTGGCGCAGGTCGGGAGGATTTCGAAATGGTAGAGATTTAGCAAGGGTAGTGGCAGCCGCCGCTAGCACGGCGGATGCCGAAAAAAACACAACTGAGGTCGACAATGTCGCAACAAACCAGCTTTTATAAATTTATATCTGAAGAACAGCGCGATCGACCTTTTGCCAGTGGCAAATTGACAGGTCTGCTGCTGGAAGTAATTGCCGCCTGCAAGCGGATTGCCTACCTGACTGGCAATGGTGCACTTGCAAGCCACGCAATGGGAGCTGCTGACTCCGAGAATATTCAGGGTGAGCAACAAAAGAAGCTGGATATTCTTTCAAATGAGTTGTTTATAGAATCGACCCAATGGTGTGGATATCTGTCGGGTATGGCTTCCGAAGAGATGGATCATTGCCTGCCGATTCCGGATAAATACCCTCGCGGCAAGTATCTGATCACCTTCGATCCGTTAGATGGGTCGTCGAATATTGATATCAATGTGTCTGTGGGCACCATTTTCTCGATTCTGGAGGTGCCGGAAGGTGTTGATCAGGTACAAGACAAACACTTTCTGCAGGCCGGTGTGAAGCAGGTTTGTGCGGGATATTGTCTTTATGGCACATCAACCATGCTGGTACTGACTACCGGACGAGGAGTCAATGGTTTCACCCTGGACCGAAGCACCGGTGACTTTATGCTCACTTTGCCGAATATGAAAATTCCCGCAGACAGTAACGAGTATTCCATTAATCAGTCCTACAGCCGACACTGGGAGCCGCCTTTAAAGCGATACATTGATGAATGTCTGGCGGGTGAAACAGGACCGCTGGGTAAGAATTACAACATGCGCTGGGTTGCATCAATGGTAGCGGATGTGCATCGGCTGCTGTCGCGAGGTGGCATCTTTATGTATCCGATGGATGCACGAATGGCGGCCAAAGGCGATGGTGGCAAATTGCGTTTATTGTACGAAGCGAATCCGATGAGCTTCATTGTTGAACAGGCTGGTGGTGTTGCCAGTACTGGTCGACAGCGAATCATGGAAGTGCAGCCGAATGAGTTACACCAGCGTATCCCGGTTATCATGGGCTCTAAAAACGAGGTTGATCGCGTGGTTGATTATCACAGTCAGGACGCGGCCAGGATCGCGTAAGGCTCTAAAGGAAATGAACTGAAGCAATGGACGAATCGCAGCCATTCTGGGAAACCAGAACTCTTGATCAGCTCAACAAAGAACAATGGGAGTCACTTTGTGATGGTTGCGGTCGCTGTTGTCTGCAGAAAATTCAAACCGAACATGAACATTTGGTTAGGTATACCAGGGTGGCGTGTCGGTTGCTTGACGTGAATTCATGCCAATGTACAAATTATTGGCGCAGAAAAACACTGGTTCCGGAATGCATTTCCCTTAATGCAGAAAATATAAACCAGTTTGATTGGTTACCTGACTCGTGTGCATATGTTCGAGTGAAAGAAAAGCGAGGACTGGCCTGGTGGCATCCGCTGGTGTCGGGAAGTCCGGATACCGTACACGAAGCGGGTATCTCTATGCAGGGACAAGCCATTAGCGAAAGCCATATTCACCCTGACGATTTTCCGTCACTTGTGATCGAATTCGACAGAGATTAAAAAAAATTCACGGGCTGTTATTCGATTGCACAATCGATGTACACTCAGCTCACGATAAAAATAATTGGTTAACAACCAGCGATGTGTAGCCTGGCCGTGTGTTAGAAGACCAGCTCAAAGCATCCGATCTTGAACCCCCGTTACCGGAGTAATAAAAAATGACTGCAGCAGCAAACCCTCAGGAAAGACGACGCGACCTTGGTGAGACCCTTGAGGCGCTCCAACAGCAACGACAAAAAACGCTTCTGGCTTACAGCGGACTTGTTGGTGTTAACTCACCTGATAACACCGCCGCAGACGGCATACGTGATATAGCCCCTGTCGCCTTGCAGGAACTGCTGAATGTGATGGTGGACTATCTGGCTATGGGACACTTCACGGTTTACCAACGTATTATTGAAGGTACCGAAAGACGTGGTGCTGTTCGCGAAGCTGCTGAAGTCGCATACCCTGGTATTGGTGAAACCACCGATGTGATGGTTGAGTTTAACGACAAGTACGAAAGCTTTGATGGCGCTGCCGAAGACCAAAAAGCACTCAAAGAAGATTTGTCCCGTCTAGGTGAAATGCTTGCTATCCGTGGTGATCTGGAAGATGAGATCATTGAAGCTTTGCGCGGCTAGAGTGATCACTGTTTAAGTATAGCCGTGAAAGATCAGGCGCAGCTTTGCGCCTGTGTAATAGATTATCTTAACAGGCACAATGTTTTGTGCCTTGCAACCACCAGGGACAATCAGCCCTGGGTTGCCCCGGTGTTTTATGCCGTGTGGCAAAACTCTCTAATATTTCTCTCCGCCCCACATACCAGGCATAGCAAACATCTGGATCTGAACCCGTTGGTTTCAGGAAGTATTCAGGAAGACTACGCTAACTGGAAAGACATCAAGGGTATCCAGCTTGAGGGTCGGGTTGAGCGCATAGGTGACCGCCATAAAAGAGCTGTTGTGAATTGCTACGCTGATAAATTTCCTGTTACCGGCCCGGATGCGCCTGTTGAAATTGCCAGGGCGCTGGATAAGGTTGGCTGGTACCAGCTGCATATTGCACAAATGTTATTTATCGACAATTCTGAAGGGCTTGGAAATCGTGACGAAGTCGACCTTAATCTGCTGTTCGAATATCACTAATTTATAACAGCGTGAACGCAAGCGGTATCGGTCAGTCGAATCAGCCAATCAATGATTGAAGATGGGCTTATGAACTACAAACTCAAAACAACTCTACTGTGCTGTTCACTGATCACGGGTGTTGCTCTGGCCAGTACCCGGCTGGACGTAACCAGCTTTAAGGACAATGGACTGGATGGTTGGGAACAAAAATCATTCGTTGGTCAAACGGACTACAAACTGGTTACCGACAATGGCACTACTGCATTGCTTGCTACCAGTGAAGGCAGTGCCTCTGGTTTGGGCAAAAAAATACGCGTTGATCTGAAAAAAACGCCCTACCTCAACTGGACCTGGAAAATAAACAACAAACTGGACGGGTTAGATGAAACCAGCAAGTCAGGCGATGACTACGTTGCCAGACTCTATGTAGTGAAATCGGGTGGCGCCTTGATCTGGAAAACTAAAGCGTTGAATTATGTCTGGTCAAGTAATCAGGCCCAGGGTGCTACCTGGAAAAACGCCTACCAGCCGAAAAACGCTGCAATGCTCGCGGTGCGTGGGCAGGAAGATCACGCGGGTCAGTGGGTCACTGAAAAGCGTAACGTTCGCGAAGATCTCAAGCAGGCGTTTGGTAAAGATTTCGATAAAATAGATGCGATCGCCATTATGACGGATACCGATAATTCCGAGGCAAGCGCCAGTGCTTTGTACGGCGATATATTTTTCTCAGCTGAATAACGATTTCGTGTATTCCTCGGGTTTTATCGATATAGAGATATTCTAATTCTCTCGGGTATGAGGCGATTGCTTCATACAAGCCCGGATCCCTCCAATGCTTATAGCAATAAGTTATAAGCTAATGTCTTCGCCCCATCTTTTAGTGCCGGAGATTTCAACATCAAACAGATCAAGGGCTCTGGCAACTGACTGCGTTATAACTTCATCAACAGTCACCGGGCGGGTATAGAAAGCAGGTACTGGCGGGCTTATGATAGCGCCCATTTCGGTGACTGCCAGGGCGTTCTTTAAGTGTCCGGCGTGCAGTGGGGTTTCCCTTAACATTAACACCAGCCTGCGGCGTTCTTTTAAAACAACATCAGCTGCACGGCTAAGCAGGTTCGATGTCACGCCTGAGGCAATTTCGCCCATGGTTTTGATTGAACAGGGTGCGATTAGCATACCGTGGGTCTTGTAGGACCCTGACGATATCGCAGCACCGATATCACCCACCGGATACACTTTGTCTGCAAGGGCGCGTATATCATCAATATGCAAGTCCGTTTCTGAAGCCACAGTCAGAGCGGTGGCTTTGGATATAATCAGGTGTGTCTCAATGTCAGTCTCTTTGAGGAGTTCCAGTGCTCTGACTCCCAGCATGACTCCCGACGCTGCGCTAATGCCGATAATTAGTCTTTTGGGTGTGTTTGATTGGGTCAATACCGGGTCCGTCAATGTTGTTGTGAGATTAATCGATAAACTTCATCGGCTTTTTGATCACGTGTAGTTTAGTTGATTGAGGGCAATGCCACGAGTAGCAAATCACCCGATGGTTTGTTGTTTTCTGCGGTATATTCTTGTTACCTGGCTTATCCAGATTCCTCAATTGACCGCTAATCTAACGTCAACACAACCGCGTCGCCTTTTTATTCCGCTAGCGATGATCATGGTGATGGTCGCCCTGGCGCTTGCACGACTCGCGTACGGATTGCTGGTGCCTTCTATGCGGTTCGACTTGAGCTTGTCGGTTCAACAGGCAGGGTTACTTGGCACAGCAACATCGCTCGGCTATCTGCTCTTTGTGTTGCCAGCTGGCATCGTTACCCGGCGCTATGGCTCACGACGGATCATTTTGTCTGGTTTTTTATGTGTGCTGTTGGGGTTTACCGGGCTTGCGATTGCCGGTGCTCTGTATTGGCTGGTTTTATGGATGGCTTTGCTTGGCATCGGTACCGCCTTTATCTACACCCCGGTGATTACATTTATTGTTGGCTGGTATCCTGATCGTCGCGGTTTGGTGCTGGGCTTGGTTAACAGTGGCATCGGACTGGGAGTATTTGTCAGCGGCATTTTAGTGCCCTGGCTGATCAGTATAGGGGGGCAAGATAGTTGGCGGAGTGTATGGGCGCTGTTCGCACTAATTACAGCGGTTGTCTGGGTCGCCGCCATGGCAATTGTTCGAGATCCGAAAATTTCCGAAACCTCTGTGAACCCGGTATCACCTCAAAAAGAGTCTTTATTCGCATCGTCAACTGTCTATAAACACCCGGCTATCCGTTTGCTGGCTGCCTGCTATTTTATTCTGGGGTTTACTTATATTGTGCAGGCGGTGTTTATGTACAGCTATGCGATTGAGTCCGGTGTTTCTGCCGCTGTTGCCGGCCGGTTGTCTTCAGTGGCCGGTTTTTTGTCGATTCTGGCTGGTTTTGGCTGGGGAGTGATCTCTGACAGGATTGGCAGAGCGAACACACTGATGATTTGTTTTTACAGCAGTTCGGTAGCGACATTTATACCGGTATTAATGCCAACGGTAATCGGGTTTACTATTCACTATCTATTGGCAGGCTCTATGGTCAGTGGATTGTTCGCGACAATATTGGCAGCAACATCTGAGTCGGTGTTACCGCAAGAGGTACCGATAGCAATTGGGTTCGTGACTGTCTTTTTTGCGTTCGGACAGTTGATGGGACCGCTGGTTGCCGGGTTGATCATTGACCATATCGGTTCGTTTGGATCTGGCTTTGTGTTGAGTGCGGGTACGATGTTACTGGGTGGATTACTGGCATTTAAAATTTCACTCATGCATCGTTCTGTTGTTAAATAATAG